>JAAENI010000454.1 GCA_024224595.1 Hyphomicrobiales bacterium | reverse complement strand
TGGTGATGAACACCTATAACACCGGCACCGGCAAAACTGTCGCCAGCTTGCTGCACCTGCACGATTTGCGCGATAAAAACGTGCTTTTTATCGCCCCCACCAACGCCCTCATCCAACAGCACAGCGAAGACATTCAAGAATTTGTAGACGCCCGCAACCTTGAGTTCAAAGTACAACCCATTACCGCCAAAACCGTGCGCGGGATTGAACAATCGAATCGCCCCGGTCGCACACTGCACCATTTCATCCGCAACTACCTCAAATACGAAGATGACACCCGTCGCCGTCCACTCATCCTAGTTACGAATCCCGACATCTACTACTACGCTCTTTTTGATCAGTACGGGCAGCATGACCAGCGTAACCTGTTTGAAGATTTCATGCTGCGCTTTGACTACATCGTCATTGACGAATTTCATTATTATGACAGCAAACAGTTAGCCAATTTTCTGTTTGTACTGGCAATGTATGATCAGTTTGGCTATTTTGACGATACGTACCATCAACGCAAAATCTGCTTGCTTTCCGCCACACCAACCAGCCATGTGCGCGACTATTTGGACAGCATCTTTGGCAACCGTTGGACGACTATTGCGCCGCATAACGAACCGCCGGAAAGCGACGATCTGGACATGATCCCATCGCTTGCGCCGCTTACATTGACGCTGATGCCCGGCGAACTCAATGCGTGGGCGCAGGAGAATAGCACACAGCTTGTCTCATGGCTGGATGCTGGGCAGGATGGGGCAATGATTAGCAGCAGTTTGTGGCGGGTGAATGCGGCACGCGAGGCGCTGCTCCCTGCAATTTCTGATAAACGGATGCGGCGGATTACGGGGCCGGAAACGGCCGTTTCCCGCAAATACGCCACCAGAGCGCCCCTCATCCTCGCCAGCCCCACCGTAGACATCGGCTACAACTTCGCCAAAGCAAATAAAATGCGGCAAAACATAGATTTTCTCATCTGTGATGCCCGTTTTGGTGATGGCTTATTGCAGCGCATTGGTCGAGCGGGGCGTGTATTGGGCAAAACGCAAACCGATCGACCCAGCCACGCCATCGCCATCTTGCCTGATACCGCCATCGAAAATCTAAAAACATTGGATGGACAAACGATGAGCCGGGCTGCCTTCAACGAGCAGATCAATAATTGTGAGGCACTACCGGCCAAGCACCAGCTAACTCAATACATCAGTTCCCACGCCATCACCGAATGTTTCTATCCCATCTTCAAACTGGGGGCAACGGTACTGCCAGAATACCATGACGAATTAGAAAATCTGTTTTTGCGTGTTCGCAATCTGTTCGCACCACGCAGCCAACAAACGTATAAGGGCTTAAAAGGCTACTATTTTAAGTATCAAAAACGGCAACAATGGTTGAAGAACGGTAAAAAACGGATTCCGCATGATAAGGCAACGGCCGTTCACGTTTGCGACTGGCTCGAATGGTTGTCTAACACCAAATACACAGTTGACTACATCAAACCCCAACTGCCCCAAATTCTCGAAGACGCAGAGCAACAGCAAAGACTACGCAATTTTGTCACTAGCCAGAATACAATTACCAAGGCATTGTTCAATTTCCGCGATTCGTTTCAAGGGCCAACGGCCGTTATCCACGATCCCAACCACCACCTTTCCAGCGAAGACATCAACAGCTACGACCTCTTCCACCTGCTGCGCCATTATCAACTTTCACCCCAATTCAGTGAAACCCAATTCAAACGCGAATTTGGCGACACAAATCTGGCAGGCGACTACTATTTTCAAATCAAAGGATGGCGCGAAGAAAAAATATCACTGGCTTACCGTTATAAAAGCAAAGATGATCAAAATGAGTTTGAGGAAAGGTGGTGTCGTCGCCCTGTGGGCTTAAGCGGTCTTAAAATCCAAGCTAAACAACAGGGAAATCCTGTTCATGGCTTGCTGGATAGCGAAATTGTCAATGCGCTGACCGAATCCTGTTTGCCGGTGATGATTATTTCTCCTGATGATACAGGAATGACAATCTCACGGCTGCGGGGAACGGCCGTTTGGTCAAAACCACTCACCGTCACCTTTCCCAATGGCACGGTTGAGGAACATTACCGTATCTTTTTCGGCAAGGATGCTTTCTTCGCCCACGCTGAACTGCGCGGCTACTTTTACCAAAAACAGCAACAGCAATCTGATGCAATTATCATTTAAAGGGTAAATGTTGTGTTTTTACCACACGGTTGTAATGCGGCTAAATTGTACGATTTGAGAATCGCGAGTTAACAGAGGCAAATCTAAATGCAAAGCAGTAGCAGCAATAATCCGATCAGGCATTTCAGGAACAACAGCGCGATCAACCGTTTCCAGAGCTGCCGCTATATTCAGATCGAGCGGCGCAACGGTGTAATTGTCAGCGTCACTACGCAACAATGCAAGTACGTGCCTAACTGCATTTACGTTAATACGCCCCTTTTCAGACAAATAAATAATTTCAACCAGCACAATGGCCGGAATGACAATTTGACATTCGCCAGCGTCAGCTTCAAGAAAAATACTTCTAACTTTATCGGACAATCGTTTCGCGTTATACAAATGCCAGATCAAAGCATGAGTATCTGTCACCCAGCCGTTCATAACAGGTCACGCTCCCCAAATTGCCCCCACATTTCACGACGTGCTTCGACAATGTCATCCTCACTGACTGGCGGCAAGTCTTGCCACAATCCACCTAATTTAATCAAGCGTGGCGGCTGCTTTTGGGACTTAAACCGCAAGAATTCAATAAACGCAATTAGCTCAGAAACATTTCCCGGGGATAGTTCATCAAGTGCATTAACAACATCTTCTTTTGTACCTATCGCAAGTGTCATTTGTCTGCCTCCGTATCTACACAAAAAGCTCATTTACCATTATACAACATTCCGTGAGAAAAAATCATGACCCAATCTCCAATCCCCAAT
>JAAENI010000453.1 GCA_024224595.1 Hyphomicrobiales bacterium | reverse complement strand
GGCAACTGTAGGGCTGACTGATGCAGCCGATAAACGTATCGGTTCATATTCAAAAGGGATGCGCCAGAAAATCAAGATGGCTCAGGCATTGGCTCACAACCCCGACGTAATTCTATTGGATGAGCCGCTGAACGGTATGGACCCTGTTTCCCGTCGAGACATAGTGAAACTTATTGAACAACTTGGACAGCAGGGAAAATGCGTAATTGTTTCCAGTCACATATTGCCTGAAATTGAAACAATGACGCGCAATATAATTTTGATTCACAACGGTAAATTACTGGCTGAAGGCGATGTTACTGAAATACGTGAAGCAATTGATGACCACCCGACAGTTGTCGCTATTTCCAGCACTGATAATCGAAAACTCGCCTCAATCCTTGCGGCTAAAGAACTTGTTGCCGGTGTTGAAGTGGATCAAAATGATGTAATAATCAGAACCGATCATGCAGCTGCATTTTATAAAGATCTGCCCGATTGGTTGGTTGAAAGCGGGCTGGAAGTTAAATCAATTCGTACTCTTGATGACAGTCTGCAAGCAGTTTTTGAATATCTGACCGGAGATCATTATGGCCACCAGTAATACTCCAAGCTTTTTTATGTCGGTGATGTGGGTTTCTATTTTCTCATTCAAGGAAATGGTTCGTC
>JAAENI010000452.1 GCA_024224595.1 Hyphomicrobiales bacterium | reverse complement strand
ATAGCGGGACTGCAACAAAACCACGAACGCACATTCACTTTGGCAAACTCAGGATAACTCCATGACGCCATATGAACTCCGGAATCGTATCCGCGGAGGGCTCCCTGTCTTCGGGACACTCATCGTATCACCATCGCCGAAGTGGCCCGAAGTTGTAGCAGATTGCGACCTTGATTTTATATTCATTGACACTGAGCATATCGCGATTGACCGATCTCAGTTGAGCTGGATGTGTCACGCATACAATGGCATTGGCCTGCCAACGCTTGTCCGAATTCCATCACCAGATCCCTACACAGCAACTATGGTGATTGATGGAGGAGCATCTGGCGTGATTGCGCCGTACGTCGAATCTGCCACGCAAGTTCAACAACTACGGGGTGCGGTCAAAAAGAGACCGCTCAAAGGGAAGACATTGGAGGAAACACTCGCTGGGAAGCCCCTTCAAAAAACACTACATGAGTACGTGTCACAATCAGCAGACAATCGACTACTGATCGTCAACATTGAGAGCGTGCCGGCAATTGACGCACTCGAAAGCATTCTCAAAGTCCCTGATCTCGATGGTATTTTAATTGGCCCTCACGACCTTACCTGTAGCCTTGCGATACCAGAACAATATGATCACCCAATTTTTCTTGATGCATGTGAGTCGATTTTCAAAATGGCACGGAAACATGGTATTGGTGCTGGCATTCATTTCTGGGGTGATGTTGAGCAGCAAATCAATTTTCTTCATCGTGGTGCCAACATGCTTATTCATAGCGCGGATATAAGTCTGTTCCAAAAACATCTGCGGGCTGAACTTGCAGTAATTAAATCTGCATCGGGTATTCAAACTGATGATACGCCTAAATCAACAACAGTAATCTAGATATCCACGAAGGATTTCATTTATGCATCGACTGACAACACTCCTATTTGCATTCACAGTAATACTGTCGCTCTGCCATCAGAGCTATGGTCAACCACAGAACATTGTCTTATTTCTCATCGATGACCTCGGATGGATGGACCTCGGTTGCCAGGGTAGCACGTATTACCAAACACCGAACATTGACAATCTTGCTGCTGAAGGAGTCCGGTTCACTGATGCATATGCCGCATGCGCTGTCTGCTCACCAACGCGGGCATCAATTCTTACAGGAAAATATCCCGCCCGACTCTTGCTCACAGACTGGCTGCCATCGGGCCGATGGAAGCCATCTTCAAAAATGATTGAGGGGCGTAAAATCCGAGGACTCCCACTTGAAGAGCGCACCCTCGCTGAAGCATTACGAGATGCTGGCTATCAGACAATCCACATTGGCAAGTGGCACCTCGGGAGTGAGCCCTTCTGCCT
>JAAENI010000451.1 GCA_024224595.1 Hyphomicrobiales bacterium | reverse complement strand
CCGTTTCCAGACAAGCGCTGTTCGTGGGTCAGGGAAACTGATTTGTATTTTTGGGTCATGCGGACACGATGCACTAACCAAATAAAATTGCCCTGCGGTGCATTGACTCACCACCGCAGAAATTGTCAGGTCAATTCAGGCACAGGAGTATAGTCAAAAATACCAGTTAAATGAATCACATTGAATTTTTTATTCCGAAAACCTTTTACTATTCCTCTTCGAGATATTTCGATTCAAACTCCACCTGAATCTTTTCAAGTTGTAATATGGTTGAACGCACGGATCGCAAAATCTTATGATGAAGATCATAAGCTGTCTCTGGATATTTATCCAACATTCGCATGAATAATACCCTGGGGATTCGCAACAATTTGGTATCTCTGCGTGCGACGGCGTTAGTAGCTCGACTGTTATCCGTAATTAATGCAAGTTCACCCACCAATCCACTTGGCTCGACACTTTCAAGAATTTTTCCGGCACCACTGTTATTAATGGTCAAATCAACCAGACCACTAACGACCACGTAACCACAATCAGATCGTTCATCCTGCTGAAAAAGTTCTTCGCCCGCAGTCAGATTTTCTGTTTCTGATCCAAATGCCAGTAATCGCAGCTGTTCGGCATTAATACCTTCGAAAAAGCTGGTTTGTGACAAAATATTAATGTCATCATCAAGAGACATTGATAGCGTCCGCAATTATTATGATATCAAAATACAATCCGTTTCCCTAATCTGAATTTTACTAAATGATTCTCGACCGATAAACAATTCCTGTTGACTGACAACACTGTACTGGACGCTGTTGGATAAGGCACTGAATCGATTCATAAAGGTGATTCTTTGTTTGGACACAAAAGGATCGAATTCATGTCATCAATTTTTCTCAGTACCTTATCCGCTGTGACACAGGAACATATTTCACTCAGTCGAACAAGGCGTGAAACGCTTTGCTGGCTGGTTTTGTTGATCTTGCGGTATGGTTCCAGCTGGCAGCCCATGCTCCTTCGTCAGCACACACAGATTGTGTGCGCCGCCGCTTTTACCGCTTCTTTCAGTTCATCCACATTGATCCCTGTACGGCAGCGCCAATGATTGTTGGCCTGTTGGGGCTTGATAGCAAACCATTGACATTGACGATTGATCGCACCAACCGGGGCTTTGGAAGGGTGAGCATCAATATCTTGATGATTGCTGTTGTCTGGAATGGTGTCGGCATTCCATTGATGTGGACACTACTGCCAAACAAGGGCAACTCATCGACGCAGGTTCGCACCAAATTGCTGGATCGTTTACGGGCAACTTTCCCCGATATGAAAATCACCATGCTGATGGGAGACCGCGAATTTGTTAGTGGTCCTCATAATGGGGCAAGTCAATTGGATGGCTTATCTGGCTGAAAACAATGTATATTTCGTACTACGCCTGCGTGAAAACCAGTTTGTCGCCCGTGACGGTTATGCTACATGGTCGATCACTCGCATTGCATATCGCTTGAAGCCAGGCCAGTCCATGAGGCTGAAAGGCACTTGCCATCTCAAAGACGGCCCGCCCTTGCGTATTGTCATCATGCGGCTCAAATCAGGTGAGTTGCTGGCACTGGCATGTTCCTGCCGTCCAGCACGCGCGTTAGCGCTTTACCGGCAACGCTGGACGATTGAGACCCTGTTTGCTAATCTCAAAACCAGAGGCTTTGATATGGAGGCAACCCATAT
>JAAENI010000450.1 GCA_024224595.1 Hyphomicrobiales bacterium | reverse complement strand
TTTCGTTCATTTTCGTTAAATATTCCCGATATTCGCCTCAAATGATCGAAATATCGACCTCAATTCCAGTTCTGTTCTCGATAATTGCTCAAGTCCGACAGCCTGCTAGATGCAAGAAACTAGAACGTGACAAAAAATATCTTGCTGGTTATGTTGGAATCTGACCAACCTGATTTATTACCTTATCTGATTGATACTCGAATTTAAGCTTCAAACTGGCGATCCACAAAATTCTAAACAGAAATGCAATTCCCAAAAAGGGAATTGATTCTTTTGGAATGCGGTGATCAGATTGAACGAATAGGTATGCCAAAAGCATATCCAGGCAATACTGAAAGTGCTGAAATTGCAATCTTACTATCAATTCATTCACTCAAATTTCCGATGGCTTCTTGGCGGCTTTCTGCTGACTATGTTTTCCAGCTTTGGCCAAACATTTTTTATTTCGCTATCGACCGGGCATGTTCGAAAAGCATTCGATCTGACTTCAGGTGAATATGGTTCAATATATATGGTCGCTACATTAGCCAGTGCACTTACTCTGACTTTTTTCGGGCGTATTGTTGACTATATGTCGATTGCCAAGACGGCCATAATATCGACATCACTTCTGGCATTAGCCTGCATCGGATTTGCCCAGGCAAATTCTTTGATCATCCTTGTCATTTCATTATATGGATTAAGGCTTTTGGGCCAGGGGATGATGACCCATATTTCGATAACAGCCATGGGGCGCTGGTATGCTAAAAACCGCGGAAAGGCGATATCAATTGTTTCAATTGGTTTTAATGTCGGTCTCGCTATTCTACCCGTTGCTTTCATTGGAGTCAGCACGCTGATCAGCTGGCGTCATACCTGGCTTCTCGCCGCCGCCATATTGGTCTTGATTGCAATACCGGCAATAACGGCATTATTACGCCAGGAAAGAACTGCCCGCGGTGTAGAACCGACTTCGACCTCAAGTCACATAATTCAATGGACCTCATCACAAATGCTTCGTGATCCGATATTCTGGATCGCTGTCATTTGTCTGCTTGGGCCGCCATTTATTAGTACTGCAATATTTTTTCACCAGGATTATCTGTTTACAGTGCGCAATTGGTCGGTCAATCTTTTTGCCTGGACTTTTGTGATGATGACACTGATCTCTGTATTATCCGGCCTTGTCACCGGAATTGCTATTGATCGATTTAGTACAATAGCATTGCTTCCATTGTTTCTTGTCCCGCTTGGATTAGGATGCCTGGTGCTGGCGACGGTTTCCTCTTCTGGTGCGCTCGTAATTTACATGGTTCTTTTGGGTATCAGCACAGGTATAAATTCGTCATTATACGGGACCCTTTGGCCCGAAGTCTATGGAACCAAAAACCTGGGTTCAATTCGTTCAATTGTCACTGCCATGATGGTATTTGCTTCTGCGCTTGGGCCCGGTATCGTTGGATTGGCTATTGATCTGAAAATTGGTATCTCATCCCAATTTCTTACCATGACCGCGTTTTGTTTCATTGGAACCATCGCACTAATGTTTTGCTCAAGCAGATACAGTTTGAGAATTGCTAAAATGCTGGCTGACCCAGCATAAATCTAAAAAACTATTGCGAGGCAAAAACGTCGATTCAAATAAATTTGATTATTCATTATCACCGGCTTGCTCTGCCTGTTTCTTAAATCGTCTGATAAAGGGAACAATCACCGGAACAATCAGCGCTGCAACCGCCAGGCCAAGAATCACCAGTGTCAGCTGCCGCTCCCATAAAAATGCCCAACTGTCATTATTGATCAACAGGGCGCGGCGCAGATTTTCCTCCATCATCCCACCCAGAATAAATCCCAAAATCATCGGTGCCATCGGAAAATCAAGTAGTCTCAGACTGACAGCCGCAATAGCAAAGATCACCATCAGCTGAATATCAAATGTATTAAAGCTGACAAAATAAACACCAATCAGCGAAAAAAACAAAATGAACGGCAACAGAAAACGTGAGGGTATTGCCAGGACACGCGCAATATAGGGAATCAGCGGCAGGTTGAGTATCAGCAGAACAATATTCCCAATCCACATTGAAACGATTACCGACCAGAATACTTCGGGCTGATCGATATAAAGCCGTGGGCCGGGCTGGATCCCGTAACCAATTAACGCCCCAAGCATAATCGCAGTTGTTCCGGAACCTGGAATTCCCAAAGTCAACAATGGTACAAATGAACCGGTCGCCGCCGCATTGTTGGCGGTTTCCGGTGCTGAAAGCCCGCGCACTGAACCCTTGCCAAACTCTGCGCCCTTTTTTGATCCAGCGATACGCTGCTCAGTACCGTAGGCCAGAAAACTGGCAATTGTCGCTCCCGCACCTGGAAGAACACCAACCAAAAAACCCAATATCGACGAACGTCCGATCACCGGAACCATTTCACGCACTTCTTTTTTGCTGATCGCCATTGATCCCAGATTTTCAGAAGCATCTTTTTCCTTCATTCGATCTTCGTCATTCTTCGGTTTCAATATGGCCATCAAGGCCTCAGACAGTGCAAATGTCGCCATCACGAGTAAAAGAAACGATATGCCATCAATCAGATCAATCATTCCCAAAGTAAATCTTGGGATACCCTGGGTCTGGTCAGTACCTACAGTTGACAGCATCAAACCGATAACGGTCATCAACAACGCCTTGACCACTCCGCCTGATCCGGCAAAAGCCGCGACTGATACAAGACCAAGCACCATCAAGGCAAAATAGTCGGTCGACTGAAATGACAGAGAAACACTCGCCAAAAATGGTGCGGCGATGATTAAAAACAAGGCCGCAATCACACCGCCGGAAAATGAGGAATAGGCCGCAATTGCCAGAGCTTTGCCCGCCTTACCCGCCTTAGCCATCGGGTAACCATCAAAGGATGTCGCAACGGTACTGGCCACACCAGGTGCATTGATCAGAATGGAAGAAGTTGATCCACCGAAAATTGCACCATAATATACCGCAGCCATCAGAATAATTCCTGCAGAGGGTTCAAGGCTGGCAGCAATCGGTATCATCAGGGCAATAGCTGACATCGGTCCAAGGCCCGGCAGCATACCAATAAACGTTCCAACAAGACAACCAACAACGACAAACAGCAGGTTCAAGGGTGTTACAGCTGTAGACAGTCCGATGATAATTCCATCAAGCATAATTTATCTCCCCAACCCGAAGAATTCCGGCAAGGGAGCCAGATAAATATTCAGTCCCTTGGACATCAGAAACCAAAATAAAACAACAAGAGGAACCGCAGCCAGTAACAGGGTTAAAGGTTTACGTTCACCCAACAGAAAGAAACCAAACATCAAAAAAGCAGATGTTGAAACAATGAAGCCAAAATATCGAATGGTCAGTCCATACAAAGACATCGAAATCAAAAATAATATTGTCGGCACCCATTGATATCCAACAAAAACCGGTTTGTTGTGATTACTTGGAATAAGAATTATCCACAGTGATAGAGCGATTCCAAGTACAGACAGGACCTCTGGCATGGTTCGAGCCGTAAATGCCGCGTTTGCCTGAAATGGCAACAGGCGAATTTCCTGGCTCATCAATGCATAGACGATACAAAAAATCAGGAGGACTGCACCTCCCACTCGGTCCTTTGATAACAACATCTCATACTCCCCGTGAAATTTCGCATCGAATTACTGCACTTGTGGCTGATGTGGCCAACCGTTCGCTGGCCACATCTTAAGTATGTCAGGCATTCACAAACCTT
>JAAENI010000449.1 GCA_024224595.1 Hyphomicrobiales bacterium | reverse complement strand
GCTGAATTCTGATCCCGATTAAGCAATAAATTCATTATAAATTCTCCCAATAAAACTTATGCTATCTATTACTACACGCCCAGCCGTGTAAAACAATCAATCGATATTACTATCTCTGATTACTGCCGCTTGAAAATGTGTGTTTGGTTCATCTATGTGTCGGTATGATTGCTGCTGTTGGGGGATACCGAAGCTAATCCTTGGGGGATGCTGTATCCCCATCGCTATCCCCCAGCAATTCCAAAAAAAGAGAGCTGATGTTGCCACCAGCTCTCTCGCTCCAGTTAAGGAGTGTCAGTAGGTGTGTCTCTGGCATCGATGCGAATTTGCAGCCAGTCCAGCACTTCATCCTCAATCCATCCCACCCGGTTGTTGCCCAGCTTTACCCTCAATGGGAATTCACCGGCAGCTTCCAGGCGGGCAATGTGTTGGGGTGAATACAGTACCAACTCCTTCACCTGTGCCTTTGATAACATCCTCATCACGATTACTCCTCTAAATGAGGAGCATCGCGATGCCCCATAGGTTGACTGCCCAGGGCGGGGTGAGGCTAGCATGGATTTGGAAGTATGCGCAATTTGTGAATGGATAGTGTCAATGCCTCCTAAATTCATCCACCAAATCAGCCCATTCTTGCATCAACTTAACCCGTTGGTCCCAATAGGTTGATCTATTGTATGTTCGTCTGATCGCATTGGTGTCCTGATGGGCCAGGACGGCTTCAATCACATCTGGGTTGTATTGTCGTTCGTTCAGAATAGTGCTGGCCGTCACTCGGAAACCATGAGCGGTCACTTCCTCGCCCGAATACCCCAGGCGACGAAGGACGGTATTAAACGCATTTTCAGATAACCACTTTTTAGTCGAGATAAGAGAAGGAAAAAGAAGTTCGATCTGTTCAAATTTCGACCAATTCTCCATCACAATATCAAATGCCTGACGGGAAAGTGGTACCTTATGCTCCCTACGCATCTTCATGCGCTCAGCCGGTATTGTCCATGTCCGGTTATCAAGATCAAATTCCTGCTTCTTGGCTCCTCGTGTTTCGCCAGGACGGGTACAGGTCAATATTTGAAATTTCATTGCTGCCGGAATAACTGGCCATCCAGTGTATTCATCCAGTCGCTTGAGCAGGTCACCAAATTTTTTTTCATCGGTAATAGCAGCACGACCCTTTACAATAGGAGGCAGGAGCGCGTCCTTTAATGCAGCAGATGGGTCAGCTGGTGCACGCATAGTTACCATAGCCAAGCGGAAGATGGCGGAAATAGTTGCCCTCAGCTTCTTTGCCGTTTCACGGCGACCACTTCTTTCAATTGGTTTCAACAGGTGCAACAATTCTGCTGCGGTAATCTGATCGATAGGACGTGTGTGAAGCTGTTTGGCCAAATCTTCAATATGCCAACGTTTCTTACGAAGGGTGGCAGGAGCCAATCCGCGATCAACCAAGTTCTCATAGTACTCATCGGCGACATCTTTAAACGTCATCCTTGCTTTAGTTTCAGCACTAATTTTGTCCAGTTTTTTCTGAACGGAAGGATCAATTCCCTCAGCAAGATTTTTCTTCGCTTCGTCGCGTTTCGCTCTAGCTTTGGCCAATGAAAGAATTGGATAGGTACCCAGAGAGAGTATTTTTTCTCTACCCATGAACTGATAGCGAAAATGCCAAAGTTTTGAGCCACTTGGTTTGATGGTTAAATAAAGACCCAAACCATCGCCTATTCTGTATGGCTTATCTCTTTGTTTTGCCTTACGAATTTGAAGATCGGACAGGGGCATTTTGGGTATCGAGCCAATTCTAGTTAAAAATTACCTTTGATACCCAGTTCAGTACCCAGAAACGTTGGGTATTGGGTGGGTATCAATGTGTATCTATGAGCAGGAGAATGGCACAAAAACCCTTATATTTCAAGGGTTTTAAGCATGTATGAGAAGAACAAATGGTGCCCAGAAGAGGACTCGAACCTCCACGGCCTTGCGGCCACTGCGACCTGAACGCAGCGCGTCTACCAATTCCGCCATCTGGGCATTGCCATTTTGCAATGGGTGTGAGGTTTAAGCCGGGCGGGGTTGTCTGT
>JAAENI010000448.1 GCA_024224595.1 Hyphomicrobiales bacterium | reverse complement strand
CTGGCGCATCACCTTCGGTGATTGCGTGTGTACCGTCGAGGGTACTGACCGTATCGAATGGTGTGTCCAGCGAGCCGTCGGCGTTGTAGCGGGTAAGGGCAAAGTCGTTGTCGCTGCCGCCGGTATTGCTAGCCCCTGCCACCAGGATCTTGCCATCGCTTTGCACCGTGACGCTGCGGCCGTAATCGTTGCTCGACCCGAAGTCTGTGGTGACGATGCCATCGCCGGCGCCGCTGAACGATGGGGCTTCATTTGGAGCCAACAGGCCTTGCCAGTTTTGCTGAGCCAGATCGCCAATTACAACATCTGATTCGACTTCACCTGTAGTATGTTCCAGTTCCCAGTCACCACCCAAATCGGAGCTGCCGGTTTCATCAACGCTAGATGCAATATCAGCACCGGTAATCTGTGCCAAACGGACGGAAGTAATCTGACCAAGAATTCCCTCACCAAAATTACAGCCATAAATCAGAATATCGGCGTTTTCCCCAAGGGCATTGCCAATCACCGTCAATTCATCAAAATATTCACCATTGATGCTATCAAGTGTAAGTATTGCTGTTCCCAGCATCAGTTCCGCCCGATTACCATGGCTGATGATATGAAGGGCATCGATATCTGTGCGGTTGGACAGCGTATTGGCTATCTGTTCGATACCATCCACATCCGCCTGCAACAGGATGATTTCAAAGGTCGGATCAATCGAGTCGATCAGTTGTTCAAAGCCATCGACAGATTCATCAATGAACACAATTTCGGTTAAGGGTTTTTCCTCCCCCGAAAATGCCATCAGCGCTTCGACTAATTCATTCGTATCGCTTTGTATTGAAGACGAACCGGTCGATTGAGAATTTGTTTCAGTCTCAAAGCCATCTGGACTGTCATTGTTTGAAACTTCGCTAACCGTCGCATCAATGGCGCCATCAAATACTATCCTGGGTTCCAGCTCCCTGTAGACAAGCGAAGCCGGCATCAGGAAGCCAGTAGCCTGATCTATATTCGGAAAGTTCTCGCCCTCCCGACTTCCGGGTAATTTATCTGCCTTGGTTCTGAAAACCATTGCAATTCTGACCTTTGACAATCGACAATGATGAACAAGGGGTCAGTTTGAATGAATAGTGTTTAGAAAGTGGAAATTTATTGGTGAAAACCAGACTAAATGGCGTGCGGGAGAAACGTGGTTAGCAGCCAATTAATGGGACGTGAAAATGAATTGTAAGGTGAATAATCATTGTTGCTGTTGCAGTAGCAAGAACATGTTGTATTTTCTCTACCCCGTGATTTTCTACGTCATAGGCAATAGCTTCACCAGGAGCGCCTGATTTAACGTGAATATCTTCAGGTCGAATGCCATGCGTCAGCGAACGGTTTTCAACCACAGCCCGGTTCCGGGATTGCTTTTTGATCTGCATTTCAAATTTTTCGCAGTTATAATCGCTTTTCCATTCATTGTTTCGCCATTGAATAAGTTCATTGCTGGCGAACCGATAGACGGGTGACGAAAGTGTTGCAGGGACGTTTGCTCACAACACTGACAAATCGCGGGCCTGTTCCACGTGTAAAAATCAATCCATTAGATTCAACAGCACGTGGAATTGAAGATGACGAATGGGTCAGCATTTTTTCACCCGTTGGCGAATTTGAAATGAGAGCCTTGATACGCCTGGATGTTGTGCAGGTGGTTCACGGATGGGAGGCGGCAAATGTCAATGAACAGGTGCCGGATCAATACCTTGATCCCTTTAGCGGTTTTCCGGGACAAAACAGCCATCCCCGCGTTGCAAATCTTGCCCGATATGCCGCATCGCACTGTGATTTGCTCCTGGGCGAATGAACTGTTTTGACTCCATCAAATAAACCCTGCTGGACGCGACACGCTCCAGCCATTTCTTGTCTGATTGGGCGCTCAACTTATTGCAGT
>JAAENI010000447.1 GCA_024224595.1 Hyphomicrobiales bacterium | reverse complement strand
GCCTGTGGGTTCAACCTCTATCGAAGAGGCTGTGGTGCCCGTTCCGGATGAGCGGCTGGATTGGCTGACAGAATTGCACAACCCGAAAAAGACGATACGTTCCACTGTAGACTGTATGGACGTGCCAGGATTCAATTTTGCGGATGACTCCGGGCGTGCTGCGGCTCGTCGGTTGATTAATAAAATTCGAACCATTGATATGCTGGTCCTGGTCATCAAAGGATTTGGCGGGGATGCTAACCCAACGCAGGATCTGTCCAATTTACTGACAGAATTACTATTGGCAGATCTGGAGCTGGTGACCACGCGAATTGAGAAGCTGGAAAAGCAGGTGAACAAGCCGACCAAGACTCAGGCTCGCGATAAAGCGGAATTGGCTCTCCAAAATAAGCTGCAAGCGGCGAATGAAGCGGAAAAACCCATCAGTACTGCTATTGAAACTGAGACGGAACTGGATATCATTAAGTCTTTGGGGTTTCTAACGCTCAAGCCTATGTTTGTGGCCATGAATACTGATGAAGGGGCCATTGACGAGGTGCCTGATTTGTCTGACGCATTGGATTCATCCGTACCGGTTGTGGGGATTTGTGCCAAACTGGAGCATGAGTTGTCCCAGTTGGACCCAGAGGATAAAATCGAGTTCATGGCAGATTTGGGTTTGACTGAATTGGCTGCAGGTCGTTTTGTCAACCAATGCTATTCAGCATTGGGCCTGATC
>JAAENI010000446.1 GCA_024224595.1 Hyphomicrobiales bacterium | reverse complement strand
ATGATCCTCAATAAATGACCGGTGCAATATCATATCACCATCAATAATGACGATAAATTCGCCCGTACACCTGGCAATGGATTGATTAAGAATACGGCATTTCCGGAAACCCGAATCTTGCTGCCACACATCCATGATCGGAAAATCGGCACGTTTTTCATACTTCGCAATGAGTGCACTGGTATCCGGACCTGAACCATCATTGGCAATCACAACTTCGTCAGGAAAGACCTTTTGCCGCATCAGTGACAACAACACCAGGGCGAGGAAGTCCGGCTTATTATAGGTCGAAATAATCAGGCTGGTCCGCATGGCAGATTCAAGGCGTGGTTTGATGTCAATCAACGCGTCCATTCCAAAATTCGGCCCCGCGACCAACGTTTAGGAAAAACACGGTTCCGGTTCTTTGAGCAAGGATGCGCAAGGCAGCTACTCAATTTTGACAGTTGGTATCAATGCGACTGAATTCTCAAAGCTTTGTAAACACGCATCGGGCCAATCAGTGCATCGAGTATAAAATAGGTGCGTCGGTGTAGTCGGTGTAATAGGTCGGTATTGTGGCAGTT
>JAAENI010000445.1 GCA_024224595.1 Hyphomicrobiales bacterium | reverse complement strand
AAGAATATGTGGCAACCATCCGTGATATTAAACCCGATGGTGTGATCATCGCCGATCCCGGGGTATTTCAGTTCGTTAGACAAAATGCACCCGAGATTTCCCTGCATATTTCAACCCAGAGCAATGTCTGTTCCTGGCTGTCGGTTAAATTTTGGGAAGATCTTGGCGCTGATTTATGTGTGCTGGCCAGGGAGGTTTCCTATGTCGAATTGTGTGAAATACGGGAGAAGTGTCCAAATATCAAACTCGAAACATTTGTTCACGGCGCTATGTGTATGACTTATTCAGGTCGGTGCCTGTTATCTAATTTCATGGCAGAGCGTGGCGCAAATCAGGGCAATTGTGCTAATTCCTGCCGCTGGGGTTATAAAGTGCACATGAAGTTGCGCGATGGAAATGTCCAGGAATTGGAAATCGATGAATCAAATATTGATATGTTTGAATTCCTCCTCGAGGAAGGAGCCAGGCCTGGCGAGTTCATGCCGATTGAAGAAAGCGCCAGCGAATCCTACATCCTGAACTCCAAAGACCTCTGTCTGATGCCCAAACTCGACCAGTACCTGGAACTTGGAATAGATAGTTTAAAAATAGAAGGTCGAAATAAATCAGTTTACTATGTTGCCGTTGTCGCACGCGTCTATCGCAAGGCGATGGATGATTGGGCCCGTGATCCCGAGAACTGGGATCCAAGACCTTATATGGAGGAATTGATGAATGTTTCCAACCGCGGATACACGCTTGCTTTCCACGACGGTCGCCTGACAAATTATGCCCATAACTATGAGCAGACACAGACTATTGGCGAATGGGAATTCGCAGGAATTATCACTGAATTAACTAATGACGCCATTCACATGGAAGTCAAAAATAAACTGGTTGCTGGTGATGTGCTCGAATTCCTGCCACCTGATGGCGGGGAAACGATATTGATCCGGCTCTATGAGTTTGAAAACATCAGAAATGGCGAGATGAAAGATGAAATCAGTGCAGGTACCAAACCAATAATTCGCATTCCTTTTGATTTGTTTGACCGGGAAAATATCACACGACTAAAAACCCGTTTGCCGCAAATGACGATTGTGAGAAAAGAAACTCCGTTGACAAAGACCCAATGGAACCGTCTGAAACTTGACAGAGAAGCCCAGCGTCTCGAGGTTGCAGGCAAGACCGACAACCCGGTTCAACCGCTCTATGGAAAGAAACGTCAGGCTTTACGTGAGGCACTTCATGAAGCCGATAAAACACGTAAAATAAAGTCACCCCGTCTGGGTCTGGACACCTGCTGCGGGCGCGGCTGCAATGGTTGTATGATGTTCTGGCACGATCCAGCCTATGAAAAAGCAAGACAGGTAATGGCGACCAAAAAGCAGGGGGAAACACTGGATTGGGATATGCGCGATAAAACTGCCCAACCAATTCCGGTTATCGCGGCTGAATAGTTACAGCATTTTGAACCGTCGTTCCCCCTCTGAAACTCAGATCAGGCCTGTCTTTTACCCAAATCTGGGTCGATCCGCCACCATCCATTGCGATGGCACTGTCGCAGTTGAAAAATCCGCCAACTTCTTTGCCTCGCATCAACCACCCAGCCTCAAACAGGCTAAGCCCACCTTCGACAATGGCCACAACAATAAAGTTCCCCTCACCGTCAATGCAAACCAGAGTACGTTTCTTGGGAATTGCTTGATTGGCATTCATTGCCCAGGTTCCACCTGGCTCTATCAGGACAGGTTTTGACTGCAATACTAGATCAGCCTGAGGCACTGGGTTTCCGGCAGTCTGGAGGATGGAGATATTGCCATCACGAAAAATCAGATATCCCCCTGACTTCTTCCATGCAGAGGAAAATTGGATATCTTCAATCATCAGCAATCCGACCGGAACTTTATGACCTTTCTTTGAGATTTTAAAAAATCCGCCATTAAATGCAACTTGTGCATTTTGCTCTTTCCCAATTTCCGCTACCCAGTTCCCCTTTGGATCAAACTGCTTAGTCACGCCAAATCTAAAAAAACTCGGTTTGATACGAAGGGCTATCAGCGTAGTTCCATTAGATGCAATGGTTTTGATGGCGGCGATGCCGGGCAACACTTCCTCGAAAGGTACATTTTGCAAGTGCTTGGAAACCAGCAATGTGCGGGGGGGAATACTATCTGCATTCGCCAAAACCGATCGGCCATTGTCTGCAACCAGGGCAACGAATACACCAATCAAAATAATAAACTGCGATTTTTTCACCTAATATCCCTGTAGAGTAGATGAGAGCAACATTCATAAAAACATTAACCAGACTTTGTGGTGATAAACGGACCAACGACATCAACAATTATTTCACCAGTCAAAAATAATCGCAATCGCTTACCCATCAAAAACAACAAACAAATCGGACTATTGATCAGACAGGACCAATGGTTAAGTGCACTTTAGGCCCGCAAATTAACGTTTGTAGGGTCAAAAGGGCTTTCTCCGATGACGGTTGCATCAAACATCTTGCCCAGCATTTTGATTTGCAGTTGCTGACCCTCACTCGAAAAGCCAGGTTTCACCATGCCCAACGCCAGGGTTTTGCCAATCCGCCATCCATAGGTACCATTGGTAGCACGCCCGATTAATGTGCCTTCCACATCATACAGAGCTTCCGAGCCGCGAGGATCATATTGTTCCACCCCATGAACTTCCATCGTGACGAAATTCCAGTTCAAACCATTTTCCATTGCTTTTAAAACGCCGTCACGTCCAATAAAATTACCTTTATCCACATGAACAAAGCGATCCAGGCCAGACTCAAGCACATTGTATTCTGTTGATAATTCGCGTGGTACCAGACGGTAGGATTTTTCGATTGACATTGCGCTCATCGCCCGAATGCCAAATGGCTTGATGCCAAATTCCGCACCCGCTTCCATAACCATGTCATAGATCGCATTTTGTGTTTCAATTGGGTGGTGTAATTCCCAACCCAGTTCACCAACAAAATTAACCCGCAATGCGTGGGCAGTCGCAGCCCCGACATTTATTTTTTGTCCCGATAACCATTTAAAATTGTCATTGGAAAGGTCGCAGTAAGTCAATTTCTGCAATACATCACGTGATTTAGGGCCAGCAAGAACCAAAACGCCATATTTCTGAGTGATCGGTCGTAAAATCACTGAACCGTCTTGAGGCAGTAATTTATATAGATAGTCATGATCATGATTTTCGAATGCACCGGCAGAAACCAGATAAAACGCGCCAGGTTTCCACTCATATACCGTAAATTCAGAGCGCACACCGCCAAATCTGGTCAGCATGTGACACAAGGCTATGCGACCTCGTTTTTTCGGAATTTTATTGGCAAACAAAGATTCAAGCCATTCGCGTGCACCGGGTCCTGCGACTTCCATTTTGGCGAATGCCGACATATCCAGCAACCCGACATTCTGTGTGACATTCATTACCTCCCTGCCAATATGTTCAAAAGCATTGGATCGACCAAAGCGATATCGTTCTTTGATTTTGCCATCAACGGGATCTGCATGATTATGTCCGGCAATTACATCAGGTACCACGCTATCTTCAGCGCTAATCTCATAATCGGTGGAAGGTGCAAACCAGTTTGCCCGCTCCCAGCCATAAACCGAACCGAAAACCGCCCCCAGTTCCTTTTGTCTTGAATAAGAAGGGGTGGTTTTTAAGCCACGGGCGGCACCGCGCTCTTCTTCAGGATAATGAACCGTAAACACATTTCGGTAAGCTTCTTCATTCTTTTCAATCAGATAACCTTGAGTGGCATAGGGGCCATAACGCCGTGGATCCACACCCATCATATCAATTGAAGGTTCTCCTTCAACAATCCATTCTGCAATTTGCCAACCGGCACCACCTGCAGCAGTAATACCAAATGAATGCCCCTCACTCAGCCAGAAATTCTTTAATCCAGGAGCAGGACCAATTATCGGGTTACCATCCGGTGAATAGGCAATTGCGCCATTGTAAACCTTTTTGATACCTACTTCACCAAATGCAGGCACACGAATAAAGGCTGATTCTATATGCGGTTCGATACGTTCAAGGTCCTCCTGGAACAATTCATATTCACTGTCTGATGAAGGACCATCGACATAACAACATGGCGCTCCTGTTTCATAGGGGCCCAAAATCAATCCGCCATTTTCTTCCCGCAAGTACCAGGCGCTATCTGCATCACGCAACACGCCCATTTCAGGCAATCCCTGTTTTTGGCGCGCAATAATTTCAGGATGAGGCTCAGTTACAATAAACTGATGCTGTACAGGAATTACAGGAATGTCTAAACCAACCATCTCACCGGTTTTCCTGGCAAAATTGCCTGTACATGAAATAACATGATCGGCAGTAATCACACCTTTATCTGTTGTAACATGCCAAAGTCCATCTACATCCTGGTCAATCGCATTGACACAGGTATTGCGATATATGGTTGCACCGCGATTCCGTGCCCCTTTCGCCAGTGCCTGGGTTAGATCGGCTGGCTGGATATAGCCATCATCCACATGCTGAATTGCACCAATGATTCCATCGGTATTACAAAGAGGCCAGATTTCCTTCACTTGTTCAGGTGTCAGGACTTTAACCTTGATACCGATGGTTTCCGCAATTCCTGCGTAGTACAAATATTCTTCCCAGCGATCGTCGGTCTGAGCCATACGAATATTTGAGACGACAGAAAAACCGACATCCATGCCGGTTTCCTCTTGTAGTTCGTGATAAAATTTCACCGAATATTTGTGAATTTGCCCAACTGAATATGATAAATTAAACAATGGCAACAGTCCTGCCGCATGCCATGTGGAACCAGATGTCAATTCCTTGCGCTCAATCAAAACGCTATCATCCCAACCTTTTTTTGCCAGATGGTAAAGCGTGGAAACGCCAACTACTCCACCACCAATGACAACTGCGCGCGCATGTTTTTTCATCAATTCTGTCCGCTTCGATAATTTTGTATTCGGATTTTCAATATTTATTATCAGACAATTCACCCGCATTTGCACAAAAAGTATATGCCAATTGCGACCTTTCCTTACGAATTATGGAATACCATCGCTAATGTCGCAACCATGCAAGGAGAATATCATACGAAAATGGATATTTATCCTAGTGGATTGTTCGAGACAAAAGGGCAAAAAATCAATTTTATGCGCTTGCTCACGACGCCCAAACATGCACAAATCCAGCATGAAACTATTTTACTCCACAGCCTCGCCCTATGCGAGAAAGGTCGTTGTAGCCGCGCGTGAAGCCGGTGTCCTTGACCAGATCAACGTT
>JAAENI010000444.1 GCA_024224595.1 Hyphomicrobiales bacterium | reverse complement strand
GAAATGTCGAGTTTAAGCGCAGGTTTTACCCAAGCGGTTGAACAGTTCAACACATCCAATACCGGGTTGGTTGATAAGCTTACACAGATAGAACAAGCGCTGGATCAATCGGCATCACGGCATGATGAACAACTGGCTTATTATGTCGCTCAAGCGCGTGAATTAATTGACCACAGCATGTTATCGCAAAAAGAAATTTTTGAAGAACTACGCCAAATCAGCCGTCAACCCAGCTTATTAAGCTCGGAGCATCAGGGCTAAACATGGATGAATTAGATGATGGCGTCTCCCAGGCACCGCCCATTTGGGCTATTTTTGGCGATCTCATGTCCGGCATGGTGGGAGTTTTTGTCCTGTTACTGGTGTGGGCACTGGGTTTTCAATTAGAACTATCCAAATCGCTTGAGGATGAGACTCAAAAACGCGAAGCAGAACAACAGCGCCGCATAGCACTGGAGCAAGCTCTGGCAGCACCTTTAGCCAGCGGGCGAGTCACCATTAATGATGGCCGTATTGGCATCAGTGGCAATGTCTTATTCGCTAGCAACTCTGATCAGTTGCAAGCCGAAGGGACTGAATTACTCAAAAGTTTGATCGCCCCCTTACGGCTCTATTTAGGCGAACGCGATCAAATGTTGATGATTAGCGGCTTCACCGATGATCTAGCCATCCAAAAAAATAATCGTCAATTCAATGATAACTGGG
>JAAENI010000443.1 GCA_024224595.1 Hyphomicrobiales bacterium | reverse complement strand
ATTTTTGGCTCGGTAGATATGAACCGTAATGACTACCAGTCGGGCTGGGACACCGATCAGTTTCCCAATAATGTACCGGAAATGGCGTTGGCCTATTATCATATTTTGCAAGGTGGCGGGTTTACCAGCGGAGGCACGAATTTCGATGCTAAGTTACGCCGTCAATCCATTGAACCCGATGATTTGCTGATTGCGCATATTGGCGGCATGGATTGCTGTGCAAGGGCTCTAAAAGCAGCGGTAAAAATGATTGAGACCGACGCGCTTTCTTCTTTCGTTGATGATCGGTATCAAGGTTGGCAATTAGATAGCGCGACACAAATGCTCTCAAAAGACAGTTCACTTGAGACTATCGCAGCAAGAGTGGAAAAAGAAAATGTCAATCCTGAACCCAGGTCCGGTCGCCAGGAACTACTGGAAAACATCGTCAACCGGTTTGTCTAGACCGATTCTTGTTTACACGGAATCATCAACTGCCGAACGTGCGCTCCAAAACATCAAACCAGTTTTCGTGGCAAAGCTTTTTCATGGTAGTTTCGTCATAGCCAGCTTGACGCATTTTTTTGCGCAAGGCTGGAAGACCGGAAACATCAACAATTTCATCGGAAATCGTTGCACCATCGAAATCTGAACCTATCGCGACGCCGTCAATTCCTACGTGTTTAATCAGATAATCCAAATGACGAATCATGTCCTCGATAGCGGTCTCACTTGTTGACTGGCCATCTGCTCGTATGGCCGAAGTGGCAAAATTCAATCCAACAACACCCCCGCTATCGCGAACAGCGGCTAATTGTCGATCCGTCAGATTTCTGGTGAGTTCGCATAATGCATGCGCATTGGAATGTGTGACAATCAATGGCGCATCGCTCAGTTTCGCCACATCCCAAAATCCGGCTTCATTTAAGTGGGCCAGGTCAACCACCATCCTAAATTCATTGCACATCCTTACCAGTTCCTTGCCAATATCCGTAAGCCCGGGTCCGGTATCGGGTGATGCAGGGAACCGAAACGGCACGCCGTGTCCGAAACGGGTTGGGCGACTCCAGACGGGTCCTATTGAACGCAATCCTGCCCGATACAAAACCTCTAATCCGCTAAAGTCTTCACCTATGGCTTCAGCACCTTCAACGTGCATGACTACTGCGAGTGTATTGGTTTCAAAACACTGGCGCAATTGCGCACTACTCGTACAGATTTTTACGGCACCTTCACTCTCGCGTTCAATTCTGGAGAGGATGGCGACTTTGGCAACGGCAATTGGCAATGCAACTTCAAAGGAAATCTCCTCTGGTAATGCTATGTCGTAACTCGGTTTTGACATTTCGGCCATCAGGCTTGCCAGATCCAAATCGGAAGGGATGTAGATGGCAAAAAACCCGCCACCAAAACCGCCTTTACGCATTCTTGGCAGATCTAAATGACCCTCATCATAACCATCAAGAAATTTGCGATGGGAATTGTAATCTTTCATATTGAATAGCTTCAATAATACATCATTGTGACCATCAAAGATCAGAGGAAGTTGATTATTGTCCATTAAATTGGGGTCCTGAATTGAAGAAATAGAAATAAATATCAAAGTGAACTGACATGAGGTTCAGAGATAATAGTGTGCTGCTGTTATTATCGGTCTTTTACCGCTTCCATGACTGAGAAAGTTGAAGTATGGGACACGTGAGGCAATTCTGAAAGGGTTTCTCCCAGCATTTTTCGGTAGTGGGACATATCCCGGGTGCGAATTTTTAGCAAATAATCAAAATTCCCGGCGATCATATGACACTCGGTAATTTCTGCAACCTTTCCAACGGCACTATTAAAAGCTTCCAATGCCGATGAACGTGTGTCCGATAATGTCACCTGTACAAAAGATATGTGACCTGCGCCAATTTTTGTATAGTCAACCAACGCGCTGTAACCGCGTATTACTCCCTCCGCTTCCATACGTTTTATGCGACTGATGACAGGTGATTTGGACAGACCAACCTTTCTACTCAAATTTTCCATGGTTGTTCGGCCATTTT
>JAAENI010000442.1 GCA_024224595.1 Hyphomicrobiales bacterium | reverse complement strand
GTGCGGTGCGCAGGCGTTCCTCGTCAATGGCCTGAACAGCCTCTTCAAACCGTTGCTGGACGCCGTCCTGTGCGCTAGCCGCGGGGATGGTCAGCGCGCAGGCCAGCCATGCAGAACAGATAATCCCTGTAAGATTCAGATGTTTGCTTTTCATTATGTAAACATTCACTTTTGATTGTTATTATTATCGGCTTATTAATACAGCATCCTATAGTAATTTCTACCTACTGGCTCTCAATTTTTGTGTTGACACTGCGAAGATTGTTATTGCGACTACTTGTCCTCATTCTGCTGGTGGGATTGCCCGGCAGTTTGATTGCCGGGCAGTTTCCGACAGATTTGTTCGGGTATCAGCAGGCAGTCCGAGCGGATATCACAGTCTTTCCCCAGTGGATGCGGGTGTTGGAGAGACATTTGGCGGACAATCTGCGCGATGGCGATTGTCAGGGCGGGAAACTCAACACATGTTATATGCGGGACTGGATTGCATTTTTAAATAAAATCAAGGGGTTGTCGCGATCCGAGC
>JAAENI010000441.1 GCA_024224595.1 Hyphomicrobiales bacterium | reverse complement strand
TTTCTGGGTTGGCCATAATCATGACGACAAGATCATTTCCCACTATGTAGGGATACTCTTGCCCGGTTTTGTCGTGGGCGCATTTGGTTATATCCCCTACACGCTATTGCTTTACGCAAAAGATTTCCGCTTCCAAGCTGTAGCATCCATGGCCCTCAGTGCTGCCACATTGGCGCTGGCCGCCTTTGCCGCCTACAAGCAGAGCGTCCAAAGCGTATGCTTTGTATACGCCGCCTATCAAGCATCATCGACCCTCATCAGTTGGGCCAGAGCATTCAATTTGGAGAAAGTGCATGCTGCAGCAAAGTATTCAGCCGCATTAACATTAAAACTCATCACGCCACTCATAGCTATTGCATTGGTCGCCCAATTTCTGATTCGGAATTTTTGAGAGATATTTATAATGTTTGACAATAAAGTCCTGATGATCACCGGCGGAACAGGCTCGTTCGGCAATACGGTTCTGAATCGTTTTCTGCACTCGTCGGTGAAAGAGATCATTGTTTTTAGCCGTGACGAGAAGAAACAGGAAGACATGCGAATTGCCATCAACAATCGCAAAGTCACATTTCATATCGGTGATGTTCGCAACTACGAAAGCGTCGCACGCGCGATGGACGGTGTCG
>JAAENI010000440.1 GCA_024224595.1 Hyphomicrobiales bacterium | reverse complement strand
GTATGGTGCGGGAATAGAAATTTCTGGCTCAGGAATTGGAAATGCGACATTCAAAGATCATGAACAATCTGGTGTCACACCCGCAGAATATCAAGCCTGGCAAGACGCCGGTTTCTACGCTGCTGCCTATAGCTACAATAACGAGACGGTTATTTCATACCGAGGCACGGACAGTGATAAATCGAAAGATATTTCTCATGGCTACGGCGTTGGTTTGGGCCACCCTGAAGGTGAACAGGCGCAGCTTGCAGCAAAGTTTTATCAAGCGATTGCCGAGGATAAAGACACAGGAGAAGCTCACCTGTACGATAGTGGAATTAAGCTGACCGGCCATTCGCTTGGAGGCGGGCTGTCCGGATTGATCGGTTTGATTTATGGTGCCAATACCATCTTGTTTGACTCCATGGCGTTTGAGTTGGCAGCAGATAATGCCTATGCCATTGCCAGTCGCACAGACGCTGAAATTGATGCTTTGGTTGCGGATTTTCTCGAACCCCAACAAGCTCAGGCGCGAGAAATGCTTGAGGCCGAAAGACAGAATATTCTGGATATTTATTATAATGGCAGCGCACAAAATGTGCAGTCGATCGACAAAAGCAATGTCATCGGCTTCCACGTACCAGGAGAATTTCTTGATGATTTTAAATATGTTTCCCTGGGCTCTGAATTGGATGAAACTGAAGTTGGCAACAGTGCAAATCTAGGGACATTGGGTATATTTCAAAAGCACTCAATGGCCCTTCTGGCAATACTGAAATTTGCCGAGGAAAACAACCTTGATGACTGGCATTCTATAGCAACACCATTATGGAGCGCTGCTTTCAACGATGAAGTAGGCGCAGCTGCGGGCTTCGACCCTGCGGACACAAATGGTCATTATACAGAGGCCTACAAACAACTGGCGGCCATCGCCTATTCCGCCTTGGAGAATGATGAAGAAACTGATGCAGCTTTGGTATTCGGAGACACCGGCATCCGGTCATTGTTTGACGATGCCAATGAGTTGGGGCTGGTTGCCAGTGGTCAAAATAATTCGAATTTGTTTTCTGACACGGACGCTAATATTTACAAATACCTGTCCAATATCATCGTCGAATTTGCCGGACTTGAAGCACT
>JAAENI010000439.1 GCA_024224595.1 Hyphomicrobiales bacterium | reverse complement strand
CTGTCGCTCCCAGGTATTAGGCTGCTCGATCACCTCAAACAGTGGTGCACAGGGTGAATCTGCTATTTGCGCTACTCTGATTTTGACGGCAAAAAACGAGAATTTTTCCATAGTGTTTTCATTCAGCCATTTGATCGCTGCCAAATGGGAATCCCTGAACGAGCGGGCAATCCAGATAACGCTTTTGGCCTCCAGCCCGGCAAGATAGGTTAGTACCTGTCCCAGATGCTTGTGATCTGAGCCTTCCAACTGGTTTTCGATCAACACATTGGTATCGTCATAATCATTGCGTGCCAGTATGTCAGCTGAAAATGCATCGTCATCCGTTGGCAGGCCTGCTTCTGCCTCGACCAGTTCGAGTGACAAGCCGACTGCCTCCCCCAGTTTGTCGAGATTTGATGCCAGCCAGGGTGTGAAATTATGTGCTTCATGTGCCCAGGCTTCGCGCAGGGAGATATCTTTGAGGGAGCCAAAGGTAGTATCTGTCATGTCACACCTTCCACGATGTCAGCTTTCGCAACATATTTATCAACCAGCGCATTGAATTCTCTTTCCATATCAAATACGTCACCAAATTCCTCAAATGCCCAACGCCCGTAATTACCAAGATTGTTCACGCCCGGTATCCATTGGGTTTTTGTGGTTTCGGATTTGAGTTTGACATTTTCATTGCGGTATCCTTTTACCTCACCGATCAGATGAAGGGGATCATCGGGCCCATGTCCATCCTCGATCTTGACGATAAAATCCGGAATATACAGGCGTGAATTCGAACCGTCCTTGTATGGCACTTCCAGCCCCAATCCCTGATTTTTAACATAGGATATTACCCTTGGATGATTTTCCGCGATGCGGGCAAATTCTGCTTCCCAATCGCTGTCCAGCACCACATAATTGATATGGCACTTGCCAGCTATAGTGTCGTATAAATCCCTGGTAGTATTAAATCCCACATAGGCGGTTGAGGATTTTGGATTGTAGGGATCAAGGACAGCCTTTACTTTTCGGGTGTCACCAATGGAACTCACAATTGCATTGTAGATGCGCGCTGCCGCCTGGCTGCCGACGGTCTGATATTCCAGCATCCAACTGGCTGTGCCGCCCTTGCAGATGAGGTATCCCTCTTCAATCCACTGTCGCGTGATGCGTTTTATTTGCGGGAACAGGTGCAGTTTGGGTTCGCCGTCTTCATCTTTGAAATATTTGAACAGAAGCAACTTTGCCAAATCGAATGCAATAGTGCTGGGGCGTTTCGCTTTTGCTTCAGCAACAGTAATTGTTATTCCCTCTCCAACAATGCCCTGCATATGCGTTTTTGCCGGACCGACCAAATCCGGGTCAATCACAAGTCGTGAATTTTCGGTAAAACTTGCGGTCAGCTTTTCGGCGGGCAAATCTACACGGTAACCAGTGACACGGGGAAATAATATCTCATGGGCCGCCCGTTCTTTGATGGCGTGGATATGGGTTGAGGGCTTGGGTGCTGTTGGTTTGGCGACTTGTGGTTTGGCAGTAAAGTCGAAAGGTATACCCATGATGTCGGCATATTCGACATCAAACAAGTCTTCATCATTCAATTTATAGGAATAACGGCGCAGCCCTCGCCCGACGACTTGTTCGCATAACAGCTGAGTACCGAAAGCGCGTACGCCCAGAATGTGGGTGACCGTGTTGGTGTCCCAGCCTTCGGTCAACATTGAGACCGAAACAACACAACGTACCTGTTCACCTAATCGGTCTTTCTTGCCAACTGTATTCATTACTTCACGCAGGAGTTCGGCATCGGACAATTCACCTACGTTGCCAGATCCCGAGCGTTGCTTCATTTCACGTTTGAATTGTTCTATTTCAGCCGCCGCCATCTTGCGGAAATTTTTGTCTAGCTCACCAGATTCAATTTGGTAACTGTCAATCAAAAGGGTTTTCGGGCGGGGAAATGGGTTGCTATGCTGATCAAAATTTCGAAATAGCTCCAAGTGACCTTCGTGCTCAACGATTTCTTCACCATCTTCGTTGGGTCGGGTCCATCCGGATATCCATTCGTGCACAAGCTTGGATGTGGAAGTATTGTTGCAAACAACAATGAACACGGGTGGCGTTTCAATCCCCGCCTTTTCCCATACCTCGAAGGTCTCCGAATAATGCTTGTATAGTGCATGTAACGCTGTTTGAAGTTTGTCCGGAATCTCTAGAGGATTGCCAACAGTTTTTCCTTTCTTTGGCATACTTCCGGCAATATTTTTCCAAAGGTCACGAAATACCGGCATGTCCGGCCCGGGAATATTATCGGCCACCGGCACGCGCGGGAGTTTGACGATGCCACATTCGATGGCGTCCATCAGGGAGAAATCGCTCACTGTCCAGGGGAAGAGTGTACCTTCGGCATACCCTGATCCGCTCAGAAAAAATGGTGTTGCAGACAAATCCAGCACAGCGCGCACGCCAAGTTTACGCTTGAATGCCTCAATTCCGTTGATCCAGACACGGGCAGCTTCATTTTCCTTTTTTGCATCTTTTTTGTCATCGCCTTTCAGATCATCAATATCCTCATTGTCGGGTTTTTCACGGTAACAATGATGAGCCTCATCGTTGATCACGACTATATTCTTGAACCCCATCAGGTCGTTGGCCACTCTGCGTACCATTTGTCCTTCTGTTTCCAGCGTTTTGAGCGCTTCACCGCGTCCTTGTAGTAGCGATCTTCCGACCTTGTTGGTGTCTATCGTCTCGCGAAGCTGAAAGGCATGATAATTGGTGATGACTATCTTGGCCTTGTTGATGTCATCGAGCATGTCGGTGGGAACCAACTCATTCGACCGATAATAGGCGTTCGGGTCATTGGGCTGGAGAACCCGCAATCTGTCCTTGATGGTGATACCGGGAGCAACAACGAGAAATCCACGGGTGAACAATCTGCTGGTAGGCGAGCGAACTGAATTGACCGTCTGCCAGGCAATCAACATTGCCATGACAGTAGTCTTGCCGGCACCGGTGGCCATTTTCATTGCCAGGCGTACCAGTTCGGGGTTTGCCAAATCATTGGCACCCTGAATATGGCTCCAAAAGTGTTTGTATTGCGGTTGGGTGCGAGCCACCTCGGTTAACCAGATTATGGTCTCGACGGCCTCTATCTGACAAAAGAATGGACGAATGCCCTGAAATACATGATGCCTCCAGTGATTGAGCAGTCTTGCCGTGGCGGGCGTGACGCCCCAGTCATTTTGACTGGGCAGCAAGCGCCAGGTTGCCACATGTGAGCGAATTTCGTTGATGATCGGAGTTGGATTGTATTCCTGTTCTGCAGATGAAACACCATCATCAGACACAAGTTCCAGAGATGCCTGTTTTGAATTATTTGATTTGCGCCGTTTTCTTGGTTTGGGAACTGGCGTAATTAGCTCGGATCGCCGTCGGCCGACAGCTGGAGGATTGTCAGTCGGTTGGCCATCCGCATCCAGCGCATGGTGTAATGCGGGTTCCTCATAAGGTGAATTGAGGATCGGTTTTTCGTAAAACGTATTACCCATTGCCACTCTGTTTCATTTTTATTTGGCTGTCGCAAATATTCAGGAATTTTTCTTGAAGCTCCCGTTGCGGGTGAATGCTAAAACCAGAATTTTTGATCATCAGGATAAAGTACACTCAGGATACACGTTTGGGTAGAGATAATTTTTGCTTTCCCCATGCCTGCCAACAGGTTACTGGTGTCTCTCTTGCAATCGTGGCTTTGGGTGGGAACGCACATCTTGCAGAGTGTTGTATAGCAGAACACTTTTTTTGCTCACGGCTATTCGGGCTTGCGCCCGGCCTGGGCGAGGGCGGCGCACAGGCACCGGTCGCTTTTCGCTCCTGATTGCATGATCATTTTGAAAGTGTTCTGCTATATTTGATGAGTTCGGCTCGGGTATTCACTGGCTATCAAGTCAAATTGTGTGAACTTGTTAAGTTCCACACCACCCAGCTAAAAAACCTT
>JAAENI010000438.1 GCA_024224595.1 Hyphomicrobiales bacterium | reverse complement strand
TTTCTGGTGGTTATTGCCGTTGGAGGTGCGATATTTCTGGTGACAAATGTTGATCCAAACGAGTATAAGCCACAAATATCTCAAAAAGTAGAATCGCTTACCGGGCGGAAACTCACATTGGGTGGTGATATCTCCTGGCGATTTTATCCCTGGGTCGGGGTTACCTTGAATGATTTTTCGTTGAGTAACCGAGAAGGGTTTGCGCCAGAGAATATGATCGAAGCGACGCAGGTTGATGTGCAACTGAAGGTATTGCCTTTACTTAGCAAGCAACTGGATATTGGCAAAATCGATTTGCAATCACCCAAAATCAACCTGTCTATTGATACGCAGGGCCTAAGCAACTGGGATGATCTGAGCGAAAAAGGGGCTACGGACGCGCCCAAAATCGAAAAACCGGAACAGGCTGCGGGTGCGATGCTTGGTGGATTGGTGGTTCAGGGCGTGGATATTAGCCAGGGTGAAATTGGCTGGAATGATCAGGCAGCAGGCCAAAGTTATCAGCTAAGTGATTTTAATCTCAATACCGGGACAATTGAGCCTGGCCTGCCGGTTGATTTTGATTTGAAATCCGGCATGAGTGGAACCGGTCTACCGGCAGATGCGCAACTCTCACTAAAAGGCTCGTTATTACTTAATCAAGCAATGGACGGTGTGCAGCTTGAAAATCTTGTTACCCGGTTAAATATGGATAAGATACAGGCCGGGTTTGATCTGGCTATGCTGACCTTTTCCCTGGCCGATGGCAAACTTGCGGTTGTGGATTTTCAGGTAGAGGGCTCCAATGAAGAGGCTATGGCTAAACTGAATATCGACACGCTCAGTTATGGGCTTGAATCACAATTAGCGGAACTTGGAAAACTCACCCTTTCGGGGCAGTACCAACAGTTTCCAGTTGATGGCGAGATGGATAATGTGCGTTTTGATATAAATAGCAACACGCTGTCGGTAGCGGCACATGCCTTCGATGCTAAATATG
>JAAENI010000437.1 GCA_024224595.1 Hyphomicrobiales bacterium | reverse complement strand
GCTCGGCTGTTCAATGAAGATGGACAGCCCATGGACATGATCGTGACCGGCATCATCGACCTTCTGTTGAAAGATGCCCAGGGCAACATCATAGCCGTAGACAGCAAAACGGCCAAGCAGCCATATGCCCAAGCAACGGTGGATGAGGATCTCCAGATGACCTCATATGCCTACCTGCTGGCATCAAACAAATTCGTTTTTCCCACCGCCGATGTGTATTGCCGGTTCGACGTGATGCGGAAATTGAAAACGCCCAAGTTCCAACAGCATCACACCATCCGCACCGCCGCACAGCGACGCAGATTCGCCAAACTAACCAATGCGATACTGGCTGGTATTGATGCGCGAATCTTCATTCCCAACAAGAGCTGGATGTGCGGCGATTGTCAGTTCGCCAAGGCGTGTGAAGCCTGGTAATTCGTCAATAGCATAAACCATTAACCAATCAAATAAGCCCTTCTTTCGGTGATTTTTTAGCCGAGGGAGGGCTTTTAATTTATGGGGGTGTAGCAATGTATATCAAAATAATTTGTTCCTGGTGTCAAAAATTTATGGGTACCAAAAAG
>JAAENI010000436.1 GCA_024224595.1 Hyphomicrobiales bacterium | reverse complement strand
TCCCGACCCCTTGATTCGTAGTCAAGTACTCTATCCAGCTGAGCTACGGGCGCGTAATGTTCATAGTGGGTCTGTTATTTGACGAAGTATCCGCAAAACAGGACCCAAGCTGATGTTCAGGCTGGTTGGTAATGGTAAAAGCGGCGAAAAGCAAGTGTTGTTTATGGGGAAATTGGTAATTGATGGCATTCCTCAATATGAGGTTGATTTGCTCTTAAATTCTGAACTTTTAGGTAGTTGAAATTGCCCATTGGTTCAGTTGCGATCTGGCAAATCATGCCGACAAACGCATTGGCTATCTGGAATCGGGATCAGGCACGCGCACGACAAAAACAGTGCCGCTGGAAGATGTCGATTCCATTTCTATGGCGCCGCCATGGGCACGAATCAACTCTGCGGCTATGGCAAGACCCAGCCCTGTGCCACCGGGGCTGGCCGACCCCTCAAATGGTTGAAATAATTTTTCGCGAATGCGGGCAGGAATTCCCGGTCCGGTATCTGAAATGCGCAGGGTAACCAGATTATCATTGCGATCGGCCTGCAACTTCAACCGGGCTACCATACTGCCTTCGTTGTTGGCAAGCATCGCCTGAATGGCATTGCGGCACAGATTCATGATGACGCGAAACAACTGCTCAGAATCAACATTGATTTCCAGATCATCGGAAATATTATTGACCCATTCAATGCGTGAATTCTTGTCAATTCCCAGCAGCTCGACAACATCGTCAACAATCAAATGCAAACGATGCAATCGGCGCTCAGGTGGTTTTTCCAGTGCTTTGCCATAGGATATCACCGATTTGGTATATTCAACAGCGCGGTCAATGGTTCTGATCAGTTTGGGAGCAAAACGCTGGACAGTCGGATCAGACAGAGATGACAGACGATCAGAAAACAATTGCGCCGATGCCAGAATGTTTCGCAGATCATGATTGATTTTGGAAACAGCAAGACCCAAATCGGCCAAATGCTGCTTTTGACGCAATGTAATCTGCAACTCCTTTTGAAACGTGGCAAGGCGTTCTTCCGCAACGCCAATTTCATCGCTCCTGCCTGATGGCTCAAAAACCAATGCAGAATTTTCCGGTTGCCTGGAAAACTCGATCATATTTCTGGAGATACGCTTGATTGGTCGAACAATAATCAGATAGAGTGCCAAAAATACCAGGGCGGCTGTTATCAGTGAAATCGCCAGTGATAATAACATCACGTTACGAAAATAGGTCAGCAATGCGCGGCGCAAAAACCGGTCATGCTGAACCAGTTCGATTTCCCCCTGACGGTCTCTCATCTTGCCGTAAACGCGAATCAGATTATCACCACCAAATAACAATGTTTCAATTGCGCCTTTGACCGATTGTAGCGGGTTGGAAAGCGTGAGGTTGATATGTGTGAGAACTTCACTGCCGATATCATCACTGGTGGCCATTAGCCGGCTAACCCCACCCTCGCGCAGGACAACCGCAACAGAATCTGTCGATTGCAACAATTTTCTCTGTGCTGAACGGGAGAGCATCGCATCAGTCGCATCCAGATAAACAATGCTTGCCGCTTCTGCTGTATCAAGGTGAGATTGCAACCATACATTTCGAAAATTGGCAATTGAAGGAACAAACACGGTTATTTCGGCGATCATGACAAACAACACTGTCAATAAAAGCAATTTGGTCGAAAGTCCTCGCCATAATTCACGATCAGCGGCTGGTAGTTGTTGCATGTTGTCGTTTGCTCCACCGTCGCCAGCGGGGGTATCACCTGAAGCCAATTCGCGAAGCCTGGTTGCCTGAACGGATATGCTACTTTTGGCCTCGGGGCTACTTGAATAATCGCTTTGATCCATTACCACCTCAGAATGCCAGTATTTCGCCGCGGGCTAATAAACCGTATCAATTGTCACCAAAAACAATCAGCCGAACTTTTGCAGAAAACTGATCACCCCGCGGATGAGAGGCTTTCTTGTCAATGGCACATAATAAGAAACTGCTGCGCGTTTGCCAATTTCGCTCATAGTCGGATAGGGCGGGATATAGGCAGTGACATCGCTCAAAGACATGTTTTTTGATATTGCCAGTGACCAGATGTTGATCATTTCGCTGGCATTGTGCCCGACAATGGAAGCGCCGAGAATCTTCCCCTTTTTGCCAGCAACCAGTTTAATCATTCCTGTTGTTTTACGTTCAGTGCGCGCTCGGTCATTTTCATGATAAGGCCAGCGCAGGACACTGATTTTTCCGAATTTTTCTTTGGCGGTATATTCGTCCATTCCGACATGGGCTATTTCAGGATCTGTGTAGGTTGCCCAGGGAATGATGTGGTTATTGTGCACTGCTTTTTTTCGAAACAGAAGACCGCGAATGACCAGACCGGCATGATACCCGGCGACATGCGTGAACTGCAATCCACCGGCAACATCACCAATTGCGTAGGCTTTTCTGTTGGTCGTTCTCAATGCATCTGTCACTTTGATACCACGGCGATCATAAGCAATGCCGGCCTGCTCCAATCCCAGGCCATTGACATTGGCGGCCCGACCGGTGGCCATCAGCAAATGCGAGCCATCAATAATATCTTCACCATCCTGCGTTTTCAGATGAATTCGAATTCCGGTTTTACCCCGTTTTTCAAAAGAAGTAACCATCGTTTGCTCACGAATCACCATGCCTTCTTCCAGCATTTTTTCAACAGCGATAGCTGTGATCTCCGGGTCATCATTGCCAAGAACTTTTAATCCCTCAATTACAGTTACCTCAGAACCAAGGCGCAAATGAGCTTGCGCCAGTTCCATGCCAATGGGGCCACCACCGATAACTACGAGGTGACCCAGTTTTCTGGCATTGTCGAAAATGGTTTCATTGGTAAAATAGTTAATCTGATCAAGACCTGGTGTAGGTGGTATAAAAGGTGATGAACCAGTGGCAATGACAAAACGACGAGCTTTGACGTGATATTCTCCTGCCGCTACAGTCTTCGCGTCCAGAAACTTTCCAGCCGAAGTTATTACCTTGACGCCCAGAGCAGTAAAACGTTCAACGGAATCATTGGGAGCGATTGAAGCTATGGTTTTGTGGACATGGGCATGCACTTTTCTCATGTTCACACTGACCTCACCACCGACCCTAATTCCAAATTCAAGGCCCTCCCTGATGGAAGTCACGTGTTTGGCTGCGGCAATGATAGCTTTGGAAGGCACGCAACCATAATTGAGGCAGTCACCCCCCATTTTACCCTTTTCCATCAACACAACAGATACACCAAATGCGGCGGCGGCGGCAGCAACCGACAATCCTCCGGAGCCTGCCCCTATTACGCAAATATCAGGAGTGAGAATTTCAGCCATCTGTTGGGGGATCCCTGGATAATGATAATATGTCTGATCTAAAATGGACTCTAGTGTTTGTCAGGTCAATGGCTCTGCCAATGGATTGTCCATAGTCTCCCATCCAATCAAATTTATGAATTGACTGTCCAGTTTAACAGCTGGTTTGATCATGGCTTTACATCCGGATTTGTTTGGTGTCGCCATTTTTTGATAACAATTGGTAGTATTGAAACAACAATCAACCCAACCATTGCCGCAATTATTTGTGGCGTGATGGCTGCGGAAAGGTCGATTTTGCAAGTCCCTGCCAAGGCACATCCAGGATTGGCCATATCCTGGGCAAGAATCAAGGAATCCAGGCCCTCCCCCAATAGTGCGTAAGCAAATGTGCCGGGCAATATACCAAGCGCTGTGGCGCCGATATAGGTATTTGCCCGTACATTGAATAATGCTGGAGCAACATTAACCAGCCAAAATGGAAATGCCGGCACAAGGCGTAGAAACAAAAGATAAGAAAAAGCATTATCGTTAAAACCGGCAGAAAGCTTTTTCAGAAACGGCCCGGCGCGTTCATTCAAAAAAGAGCCAAAAGATGTACGCACCGCGAGAAACAGTAATGTTGCACCAGCGGTCGCACCAATTTCAGTAAAAACCGTGGCTAGTATGGAGCCAAATACCAAACCGCCAGCTATGGTGATCAACGATGCGGCAGGAAACAACAATGCGGTCGCCATAACATACACGAACGTATAGACAATTGCGGATGTCCAAAAATTATTACTGACATATTCGTGCATCGCTGTTCGGTTAATGATCAGGTTCGACAGCGATAGCTGCTGGTGCCAGCCCATCGAAAAAACTAAAACCACCAAACTTGCCAGAATGGCCAAAGGCAACCATCGTTTCAACTGATGAGAGCTCGAAGGTTTGGTTTGAGAGTTGGTTTTTTGCGACATCGTCAATTCCCGTGTTGGCCCATTGCTGGTCCATTGTTATTTTGCCATACTTGGTTTAATGCTCTGCCTTACTTCATAATATTCGACAAACTCCCCGATTGCGACCCAGATAGTTCAATCAGGTTGTAGAGATGTGCAGCCTGCTGGGTGAAACTTCAATGGCTATGCCTGTATTATCATCAATATTTGTTTTGGAAGTGGATTATCCTCACGCAATCGTGACAAATTGCAGAATAAGAAATCTGAAAACGAGAATCCAGGCTCAAACTTCACGTTTTAGCATTGAATTGATTGACTTCACCCGCGGTTCTCATTACAAGCTTCGCAACGTTGGAACCTCGGCTCTGGCGCATTTTGATGCGTCTTGTATATACTACTGAATCAATCCGATAAAACTGGAGCAATTGGGCAGTTCCTAAACCGAAAATGCATTATTTGAAGGTCCGCTATAATATGGCGGAGGAAAACTATGAAACGTACTTATCAACCCAGTAAACTGGTTCGCAAACGCCGTCACGGATTTCGTTCCAGAATGGCCACCAAAAGTGGCCGCAAAGTAATCGCTGCCAGACGTGCACGTGGTCGCGCCAAACTTTCTGCTTAACTAATCACCAACTACGGGCCTGAAGCCTCTTGCCCGGCGGCAACGCAACGGGCCATGCAGTATGATTTCTAAACCAAACGCCCGTCTTGAATCCCTGCGCAAACGCCGGGATTTTATCGCTATAAGGACTGGCAGACGTCAACATTCCCCATCATTTTTGTTGCAGATGCGAGAACGCCGCGAAGAAAAATTGGCTGCTGCAGGGGTGCGGGTCGGTTATACAGTAACCAAAAAAACCGGCAATGCCGTGGAACGTAACCGTATCAAGAGACGAATGCGTGCAGTTGTACATCAAGTAATGCCGATTTATGCAAAACAAACTCATGATTATGTCTTGATTGGTAAACGCGCTGCGCTAAATACAGAATTTAAAACCATGGTCGCGGAACTGGGGTCATCGTTAAGTCGGGTACACCAGAATTCCAATAAGTCAGGAACAAAGTATGGAAAACAATAAAAATACCTATCTCGCCATTGGCTTGTCCATTCTTGTTATCGTTGCCTGGCAGTATTTTTATGTCGCACCGCGTGTTGAATCTCAAAAGCGGGCAGCTCAAATTGAGGCGCAAAGGCAGGTAGAGCAAAAATCTAATAACCCTGAAATCAAAACTGAAGAGGGCGTTCCGACTGCTTTAGGCAAGTCGGAACTGTCCACTGATGTCAATATTCCTGGATCTCTGCAATCGCAAAATTCACGTAATCTCAAACGAAGCGATGCAGTTGAACGCTCAAAGCGTATCAAACTTGAAACCGATAGTCTGGTAGGTTCAATTAATCTGACCGGCGGCCGGGTTGACGATTTGCGATTGAAGAAATACCGCGAGACAATTGAACCGAATAGTCCGCTAATCGAACTTTTTTCGCCAAAAGGAACAAAACAACCCTATTTTGCAGAGTTTGGTTTTGCCGGCAAAAAAGAGGTCGGCGGCATACCTGGACCTGATACGCAGTGGAAATCGGAAGGGCGAGGCCAGATTGGCAATGGTGATGTATCGGTATTGAGCTGGACTAACTCAAAAGGTGTTATTTTCAAACGCAAAATTGAAGTTGATGACAATTACATGTTTACCTTCACCGATAGCGTAACCAACAATTCCGATGAGCCAATCACAATTTCCCCCTGGGGACGAATTGCCCAGTTCTACGAACCAGAGTCACGGCGTATTTATGTGCTGCATGAGGGTTTGATCGGATTTTTGGGTGAAGAGGGTCTTCAGGAATATGGTTATGACGATATTCGCGATGACAAGCAGGTAAAATTTGAAAAAGCCAAAGAGGGCTGGTTAGGGATCACCGACAAATATTGGGCAGCCGCATTGATACCATCGGGTGATTTTACCGCGACTTTTTCATTCCTCGGCAATGAAAACAAGAGAGATCACTTCCAGACCCATTTTGTCGGAGATCCGCTGACGGTCAAACCTGGTGCCTCGGAATCCGTAAAACATCTATTGTTTGCCGGAGCAAAAGAAACCAATGTCATCAATGATTATGCGGAACAGTTGAACCTGTTTAAATTTGATTTCATGATTGATTGGGGATGGTTTGCCATTATTACCAAACCATTGTTTACCGTTCTGGATTATTTGAACAAATTGGTTGGCAATTTTGGCGTAGCAATTCTGATCACCACCATTCTGGTCAAGATACTGTTCTTCCCGCTGGCAAATCTCTCCTACGCCTCAATGGCAAAAATGAAGAAAGTTCAGCCGGAGATGACCAAGATTCGGGAACGATTTGCCGACGACAAACCTCAACAGCAAAAGGAAATGATGGCTCTTTACAGAAAAGAGAAAATCAATCCTGCTGCCGGTTGTTGGCCGATGCTTGTCCAGATTCCGGTGTTCTTTGCGCTCTATAAAGTGATTTATATTACCATTGAGTTACGCCACGCACCATTTTTTGGCTGGATCAAGGATTTGTCAGCACCAGACCCTACCTCAATGTTTAATCTGTTTGGTCTGATTCCAATTGATTTGCCCAGTATCTTGATGGTTGGTGTGTGGCCATTGCTGATGGGCATTACGATGTTTCTGCAAATGCGCATGAACCCTGCTCCACCTGATGCTACCCAGGCGATGATTTTCAACTGGATGCCTATCGTATTCACTTTCATGCTGGCATCATTCCCGGTTGGTCTTGTCATTTATTGGGCCTGGAACAACACGCTAACCATTTTCCAACAAGGTTTTATTATGCGCAAACATGGAGTGAGGATAGAGCTGTTTGATAATCTGAAAGCGCTTGTTACGCGAGACCGGAATTCATCTGCCTGATGAATAACTCGCCCGAAAACGACAGTGAGGCTGAACTGCTTGCCAGGGCCAGACAGTTTTTCGCCAAGCCCTGGATATTTGTAATCGGTGTTCCAACGATGAGTTTTTTACCGCCGGAGGGACCGGTGGAGGTGGCATTCGCCGGGCGCTCAAACGTCGGAAAATCCTCCCTCATCAATGCTCTGGTCAATCAAAAGGGCCTGGCACGAACGTCAAATACACCAGGACGGACGCAGGAATTAAACTATTTTGTCCCTGACGGCTTCAGTGGTAATGAGGGTGATTTACCGCCAGTTGCCATTGTTGATATGCCAGGATATGGATTTGCCAAGGCACCAAAGGCTCAGGTTGCCAAATGGACCCGTATGGTTTTTTCATATCTGCGTGGTCGCGCCACACTTCGTCGGGTGTTCGTCTTGATCGATGCTCGCCACGGCTTAAAAACCAACGATCTCGATGTGTTGAATATGCTTGATACGGCAGCGGTTTCCTATCAGATTGTGTTGACAAAAGCTGATAAAATTAAAACGCAAGCCTTGGAAAACCTGCAGCATACTACCAGACAACAGATCATCAAGCGTCCTGCATCTTACCCGGTTGTGCTAGTGACCTCTTCACAAAAACACAACGGACTGGATGAATTACGTGCAGAAATACTGAGTCTATTTTAAGATAATTGCGTGTTGTGCGGTTTGACGTTAGAGTTTTTTTTGCTGAGATTTTGACTCGTTTCCAATATTGTCGCGGGCAACCAATATGTATGAGAGCGGAGATTTATGAATAATCAGATTACTAATACCAGCGACAGCGGTCACATGAACAATAGTAACAAAGCCGAAATGGAAGCAAGAATTCTTGCCCAGGCCCTGCCATTCATGCAGCGTTATGCAGGAAAATCGGTCGTCATTAAGTATGGTGGTCATGCGATGGGGGATGAAAACCTTTCTCACGCTTTTTGCAGCGATGTGGCATTGATCAAACAATCTGGTGTCAACCCAATCGTTGTTCACGGCGGTGGACCGCAGATAGCAGCGATGCTGGAACGCATGGGAATCAAATCTGAATTCAAAGGTGGATTACGGGTCACCGACAGACAAACTGTTGAAGTGGTTGAAATGGTTCTTGCTGGATCAATTAACAAATCAATTGTTGCTTCGATGAATTCACAAGGTGCCAGGGCAGTCGGGCTTTGCGGAAAAGACGGCAATATGGTGTTGGTTGAAAAAGCCACCCGGACAATCGTTGATCCGGATTCCAATATTGAGAGCGTGGTCGATTTGGGATTTGTTGGCGAACCCAAGAACGTAGACCGGGAAGTCCTGGATATGGTTATCAGAAGTGGCCTTATTCCGGTTATTGCGCCAGTCAGTTTTGGCGCGGATGGCAATACATATAATGTCAACGCTGATACTTTTGCCGGAGCAATATCAGGCGCTCTGGATACTACAAGACTATTGTTTTTGACTGATGTCCCAGGTGTTCTTGACAAACAGGGTAGCTTGATCAAGGAATTGTCAGTATCTCAGGCTCTCTCACTAATCGAGGATGGTACAATCTCGGATGGTATGATTCCGAAAGTTGAAACTTGTATTCAGGCGATAGAAAAGGGGGTTGAAGGGGTTGTAATCCTTAATGGTAAGCGCCCACACGCTGTTTTACTGGAACTGTTTACTGAACACGGCGCGGGAACATTAATCGTAAAATGATACAATCGTTTTCACATATTTCGGACTGGGTATTCGACCTTGATAACACTTTGTATCCAAGCCATTGCAATTTGTTTGCACAAATGGATATACGCATTACTAATTATGTAATGCGCGTTATTGACAAGGATTTTGACGAGGCCAGAAAGTGGCAAAAACATTATTATCGTGAATATGGAACAACGCTTCGTGGATTGATGGATGAACATGACATCAATCCACAACATTACCTGGATGACGTGCATGACATCGATTATTCATCCATTTTGCCAAATGAGGAATTGGGCGATCTTATCCAGAGTCTACCCGGTCGGAAACATATTTTTACGAATGGTGATGTTCCCCATGCTGAGCGCACGCTCGCAGCCCTGGGTATAGAAAACAGTTTTGATGGAATATTTGATATTACTCATGCGGACTTTGTTCCTAAACCCGAACCCGGACCTTATGACAAATTTCTTAAAAATCACAACATAGACCCAAAATTTGCCGCAATGTTTGAAGACATGCCACGCAATTTGGAAATTCCCAAGCAAAAGGGAATGTCGACGGTTTTGCTTGTTGCGGCGGAAAAAGAATCCAGTCTACGAGAAGTCTGGGAACTTGACTGTAAAAATGGTTCTCATATCGATTTCGTCAGCGACAATCTCACTGAATTTATTTCAAGGATTTTGGAAACTTTAGCTTTGCTAGAGTCATAAACCAAGTCCAACAAAGCAGGCTTGGCAGTTCTGATTTCTGACACATTAAGAGATAATTGTACGGGAAATCAAATCTGTAGATTCCATTTTAGATATCATTTATGAAATCACCGACAATCGTCGAAAAAACAATCGACCGGCAGGCTAACCGCATTCTGCAGCAAATGCCTTCTCACGGCATCGTCGGAGCCCTGATTGAATTTCTTGTATTTGGGTTAAAGCAGGCTTGGGCGTGTTTATTTGGTGCTGCAATACTGGCACTGATCATAATCACGCGTTTTTATTATCCATTTGAAAACATTATTGGGCGTTACGATTTTTTGTTTGTATGCGCCATATTCCTGCAACTCACGATGCTAATCGCGAAGCTGGAGACTTTGGCTGAAGCCAAGGTCATCTTTATTTTCCACGTTGTTGGCACAATAATGGAGGTATTCAAAACGCACGTGGGGTCCTGGACCTATCCAGGCGATGCAATTTTTCATATTGGAGCAGTGCCATTGTTCTCCGGATTTATGTATGCCTCAATCGGCTCATATATTGCCCGCATTGGGCGAATATTTGATATACACTACGCTCATTACCCGCCAATGTGGACAACGCTTGTTCTATGCATAGCAATTTATATCAATTTCTTTTCCCACCATTATCTCTGGGATATGCGATATATATTGTTTGCAATCACAATCGGGTTGTACGGAAAATGCATCGCCAATTACCGGGTTTTCCGCTTCAGCCATAAAATGCCACTGTTGCTGGGTTTCTTGCTGATTGCATTGTTCATATGGCTGGCAGAAAATATCGGCACGTTTTCCAGGGCCTGGTTTTATCCCGGACAGGAAAATGGCTGGACGTGGGTATCGCCAGCCAAGTTAGGTTCATGGTATTTGTTGATGATTATTTCTTTTGTACTTGTAACCCTGGTCCACAGGCCCAAAAGTCCTGACGAAGAATAAAGCTGGTTAAAGACGGCAGGCTCTAATGCCTGGTTCCGTTTGGATGCCAACTGAGGGGTGTATCCAGCATTTCACCTTCAAACACCAGATAGCCATGACCGGAAAGAACCTGCCCCATAGAATGAATGGCCGGGTGAGAAATTACTTTTGCCTCAAAGTTCTCGGAATCAACCGATGTCAGTGTAGCCTGCTGTTTTAGTGCTTCATTTCTGGTCATATCGATTTTCCCTGTTACCCTTATCATTTGGGAACCAATTGTGGCGCTTTAAAGAGAAGATAAAGGAAATTTCTGGGCATTAATGTGCGATTATGCACATTACGCAATAAAAGCCCAAAAACTGCACTTTTATGTGAAATTTATCGTTGAAATTTGATCTAAGCTGTTTATTCACGTTTTCTGGACAGCGTTATGCTTTTCTTGTGGTCAACCAGACCACGGCGAAAATCATGCCTTGCCAGAAAACGTGAATAAACGGTCAAATGATTCCGTGTAAACAAGAAGCGGTCTAAGAGACTGTTCAAGAATACACAACAGACTCTTAGTTGTTAATGGCTCAGCCATGACCGATGGACATTGCGATATCTGGCGCAAGATTTATCCGATTACAGTTATGGCATGTATACAAGCCTTCGAATAAGCGCGTTAGTCTGCACAATATCGTGCTGATTTACGACCGAACTGTCCTTCGCAGGGGGCTATTTGCTTCACCGAAGGTTAACCAATCCTTTCACAAGTATCATAAACTTGTCTGACAATTCCCACTTCATTTTAATTTACACCTGCTAAGTTTTTTTTAGGCGGACATTATTAGGAATGTTGGAACAGGATGGGCGCGAGATGAATACTAATTCGACAATCAAAGCAGTATGTTTGATCACACTGGTCATACTGACCGGTTGTCAATCGAGTTCTAGTGACACCAAAGCCGATCTTGAAAGCAAACTTGCCAAAGAGCTTAAAGAAGGACTTCCTGCTGGAAAGCATCATTTCAAAGCTGGCAATTATGGTCTATCTGAACGCAATTATCGCCTTGCCCTAGAGGTTGACCCAACCAATGCAGAAGCATGGCTGGGATTGGGTGCCACTTATGATCAGCTTGGCAGATATGACCTGGCTGACCGCTCCTACAAACAGGTGATGAAAATCGCCGGTCCTGTACCGCAGTTGATGAATAATATCGGTTATTCTTACATGCTGCGTGGCAAAAAACGTAAAGCAAAAACCTATTTCGCCAAAGCACAAAAAGGTTTGCCTGAAAATCTGACCATTAATGGTAATAGAGAATTGCTGGCGAAATTGTGATTTCAAGATTCAAGTTACTGTTGTTTTATCAAGCGCTTAATGGTTATTTGCTGAATCAATATACAAGAGTGCGTCGCGTCCAATAGGGTTCATTTGACCGGTTTTTCGCGTTTACCGGCGAGATGGGATTTCCGCCTTGGTCTTCCTGACCACAAAGAAATCCCAACAAAGTCAAGCAAACCTGAAAAACAGGTCAAATGAACCAGAATAAACCGGAAATGCCCTGGCACAAACAGCCCTAATTGCAGTTGCCAACAACCTGCCGATCGCTACGATCTCCAAATTCATTCAATTTGAAACGAATGCGTTTTCCCCGCTTGCAACCTTCAACATATAATTCAGTATTCCTGAACTTGCGTTTTTCCAGCTGATCTTTCACCTGTTTGATTGACCAACTGGGGCAGGGGCCCATTTGGCGCTCGTCTTGCAGTTTCCCATAATGATCATATCCTATGCGATACAATTGTCCACTGAGACAGGCTTGTGCCAAATAGCCGCGATTGGTTTCGCGTTTGATATTAATCCGCAGATAACCCTGATCACGCATGTTGCGGATCAATTGGCGGGCGCTGATCTTCTGTTTGCATTTGCCGATTCCATAACGGTCCGTAATATCGCCAAACTGGTTGAGCGTTAGCTCAAGTCGTTTGCGTTTTTCACAAACCTCAACGATATAATTAGGCGGACGATCATTGAGAACACTAACACGGGTAAACCCAGATTTCTCAAGGAATTGCGTAATATTGCGTGGATCAAGACGATTTCGACAATTGCCGATTGATTTGCGCGACAGTGTATTGCCAAACTCATTCAACTCGAAACGATACTTCCTTTGTGAATGACAGGCCTCAACAACGTATACGGGCGGTCTTTTGTTCGTAAAACGAATTTCGTTATAACCGTCCCTTTTTAACGAAGCTCTGATATCTTTAGTCGATATAGCGCTGCGACAATTGCCGATCTGACGTCTGTTGACGACCTGCCCGCGCTGATCAACCTGAACGCGAAAGCGATCATCACCAAAACAGGCAACTGCCACATTGATATTAGCAATTTGCTCAACTTTGACACGTTCAAATCCGTAAGATTTCAATATTTGTCGAATACGGTCCTTGCTCAGCAGTGCGGCGTTTTGGGGTGGTCGGCATGTCCCAATCTTGCGTTGCTTGTTGATATTGCCTTTGTGATCCGATTTGAACCAATAACGAACACCGTTCTGGCAGGCCTCGATATGAAACTTTGTAAATCCCTGACCGACAAGATCGATTTGATAAAATCCCTTTTGTCCGAGTTTGAATTTGGCATTTTCGAAATCGTCGGTAAATTGGACAAGTGTTTGGCTGTTTGACGGATTGATATTCCGCGGTGCAATGAGTGCGCTAACTGCAAGAATCAGAATTGTGACTATAGAGCCAAAACTATTTCTCATTGATTTCTCCCTAAATGGTGTTCCCAATCTGCTATTCTGGACCTGTCAATTGACGGAATCAATATTATTGTAATTCTGCGCCAAAAAGAAGGCACAAACTGCATGTTTTACCGGCAGTGGGGTTTTCTCCCCCAAAAACCGCACTCACAACGCAAAAAACTTCGAACCCTGTGCCTATCAGGCTGGTTCAGGTCAATCCGCCTGCAAGGCGGGGCGCGTTAGACATGCAAACAGAATTAGACCTGAACCAATTGGGTTACTGCTTGTAATTAGCAGTATTGAACTTGTACGCTGTATGCTTGGCCATAGCTGTTGTAACGAGTTTCCCACTGTGTGTAGCAAGCGCGGTAGACAGGAGCATAACGGTTTTGTGAAGCGATACCGATCAGACCACCGATGATGGCTCCACCAATCAGGGCGCCGGCCAGTCTACCACCTGCCTGAGCTTCAGTAGGCGCTACAGTTGCACCGGCGGTAATAACAGCCAGAGCTGCTACAGTGGCGATTGCTGTCTTGCGGGCGCTAGAAAGTAAAGTCATTGGGTCTATCCTTTAGAAGAGCATTTGGTTTGTTTCGATGAACTAAAGATATGGTGAAACTGAACCCAATGATGTGCATTTAAGCACTCGACGAAATAGATGCGTTATTTCAAATACTTATGGAGATATTGAGCTATTAGACAGCACCGGCGCACGGATTAATTTCGGGATATTCGGGCTATTTGATCGAATACAGATGTGTTTTTCTTAGAGTCTGTTCAAGAATACACAACAGGGTTTTATGTGGTAATCTCATAATATCCAATTTTCTGCAGTCCCAGCATTGCTGCACCGATCAAGCCGGGTTCAATTCTGCACTGGCCCGCTATGATCAGCGGTTCGGTTGGTTTGTTCAGCATTTTGGCACGAACCGAGACATCCAGGAGCTCGACAAATTCTTCAACATTTGCCAGACCACCTCCTACTGGCACGATTGAACTTCCCAAAACATTCAGGATCATCGCCAGTTGATTGCTGACCAGATCGATCATAACATTGATTGTAGTACTGGATCTAATATCTTTAACCAGCCATTTACCGGTAATTTCCCGACTGGTCAGATTCTCTTTGTGAAGATAACGATGAAGCCGCTCCATCCCACGAGCCCCACCGACAGTATTTACACAGCCTGAATTTCCGCATTCACACAAAAATTCCGCAATTGGATGAGGCCAACTGTGGCTTGTCCACGCCACTTTTGATCCGTGACCCCATTCTCCGGCATACCCACCTGAGCCAGATATTAGTTTTCCTTCTATTACGACACCGCCGCCAACGCCGCTGCCCAATATGATTCCAAATACATTATTGTGCCCTTGACCAGCTCCCGACAGGGCCTCGGCCAGTACGAAGCAATCCGCATCATTGGCAACCCATACCGGCAAGTTCAATTGCTGACGCAATTCAACCTCGAGCGCCGTATCATTTACACATGGGATATTGGCACATTTGATCATTCCACTGTCGTGATCTATTACGCCGGTAATGGACAATGCAATACCGCTGCAGGGCAACGGATTCTTGTCAATCATTGATCTGACGACCCCAACAAATGCGTCAAAATCGTGATGCGGCGTTGGCGCGTCACCGATAGGCACAATTTCATCAATACCAGCAACACTGGCTGATTTAATCAAAGAGCCGCCAATATCAAATGCTGTGATCAATTATCCAAAACCATTTTTAGCGCAGCAACATTTTCGGGTGAAGTCTGTTTGTTTACCTCACTGACAAATCCATATTGAATCAATTTACAGTTTACATCATTGACGGCAATTGAACATGAGGCATGAATCTCTCGCAAATCGCAAATTCGCAAAAGGTCGGCAGCATTGTCTGCCGTTATTCCTGCGCCTGCCATGATAGATATTCTATCCTTTGCCTGCACCAACATTTGTCTGATGACAGACGCACCTTCTGCAGCAGATACTTTTCCACCTGAAGTCAATATTCGTGTAAAGCCCAGCGATACGGCAATTTCGATTGCGTCGCCAATATTTGGAACCAGATCAACGGCGCGATGTAAAGTGGTCTCCAGTCCGGATGCATGTTGAACCGACATCCCCCAGATGGGAAACGGAATATCAGGAAATGCTACCACCGGTCAGCTCCAGTCAAGACAAATAGATTAAACGGCTTTAAATTCTTCAAAAGCTATGCCAGTCACACTGGTTTCTGTGAGAGCCTGCTTCAGTGTTGAAGAAATGGGTAAAGTTCGCAGGCGGGCATGCGAGTCAATCCAGATGTGATTGTCACCCACCTGTCTCAGGTTAAACACCCATTGCCCTCTGGTTTTTCTTTGCCAGGTAAACCGCCCCCGACGTTCCCGAAATTCATGGGTCGTATGTTCCCGGTCCATGCTGTCCAACCGTTGCAGGGGAAAAAACCAGAAATAATCACCGGCATGGCTGCCATCTTTCCACAGCATTTCTACCGGCTCAAACTGATGCTTGCCGGGCTCAAGCCCCTCAACGACATCACGAAATTTCTGGTTAACAAAATAGCTTCCCCAACAATAAAGAACATCTGCAAGCTCCCGCTTGCCCCCCCCCCACTGTATTTTCCTCGGCAAAAGGGTGGCATCAAGCCGCAAACCACAATAGTACTCATATTGCTTAACCATCG
>JAAENI010000435.1 GCA_024224595.1 Hyphomicrobiales bacterium | reverse complement strand
CGAATATCTAACGCGCTATCCCCACAATACGCTGGCTGATGAAATGGCAGCATCAATGAACAAATATATCAAAGAACTGATTGTTAAATAACGGGGCACCAAAACAGTCATGCGTGAGAGTTTTGGTAATCGGGCGGTCACTTCCGAGGAACGCAAACGGCTGATATCACGGGTGTTTGCATCCATTGCCCAACGCTATGACCTGATGAATGACCTGATGAGTTTTGGTATTCACCGGTGGTGGAAACGGACCCTTGTGAAATCTGTTGAACTGCCTGATGATGCTGTAGTGGTTGATCTGGCTGGAGGAACCGGTGATGTTGCGGCGGCTATTCACCAAAAAACCGGCAATAAGGTTATTGTGGCTGATGCCAGTAGACAGATGATTGAGGTCGGGCGCGCGCGGCACCAAACTGCATTGCGGTGGGTGGTCTCAGAAGGCGAAAACCTGCCTTTTGCCGATAACAGCGTGGAACTGCTCACATTGTCATTTGGCCTTCGCAACATGACCGACGGCGACTCGGCACTTAAAGAAATATTCCGCTGTTTGAAGCCATCTGGGAAATTTGTCTGCCTTGAATTTTCAACCCCGGCATTCTGGCTCAAACCATTCTATGAAT
>JAAENI010000434.1 GCA_024224595.1 Hyphomicrobiales bacterium | reverse complement strand
TGAGCCTGCAATGGTTGCCAAAAAAAACAGCACCCGTAACAATGGGAAAAATGCTATCCGTTGCCTCCTTTGCCCAATTGTGTGCGTTTGGACTGGTTTATCTCTGCTGGAAAGTATTTAACCTCGAATTCAGTCAGATTTTCGCAATCGTCGGCGGGCTTACGTTTATTGCAACGCTCGGAATCTGGCTAGCATTTCCCAAATTTGATGGCAGCGTAACACAGCATAAAAAGTTGATACTGCGTAAACGCTATTGGCTTTATTATGCATTGACATTTATGGGCGGCGCAAGACGGCAGATATTTGTGGTTTTTGCAGCCTTCATGATGGTAGAGCGTTTTGGCTTCAAAGTACATGAAGTGGCGGTGTTGCTTATTGCCAACGGTATCATCACCATGATTGTTGCACCACTGGTTGGCAAGTGGATCATCAAGGTTGGTGAAAGAAGAGTGCTGATTGTCGAATATGTCGGACTTTTTCTAGTGTTCACAAGCTATGCGTTTGTTTCCAGTATATGGGTTGCTGTAGGTTTATATATTGCCGATCATGCTCTGTTTTCTATGGCAATTGGCATCAGAACCTATTTCCAAAAAATTGCTGATCCGGCTGATATTGCGCCAACTGCAGGTGTGTCATTTACAATTAACCATATCGCAGCCGTGGCCATTCCGGTGATATTTGGTTTTGTCTGGATATGGAGCCCTACTGCCGTGTTTCTTGCCGGCAGCGCGATGGCATTGATATCGCTTGGTTTGGCACAAATAATCCCGAATGCACCGGAAAAAGGTCGGGAATTTCGATGGCTTGAACCCAAAACTGCCTGAAAAATACTCCAAACCAATATCCGGAAATGACTTCAAGCTTTCTGCAAAAACCGGGTTTTCAATACTATCGTGGATTTACCATGGCGACACTCGACCTGGTCACCGTTGCCTGTCAGACGAATATTCTTGAGGATGGTTCCCCTTTTCAAATTAATCGAGGACCCTTTGACCTTCAAATCCCGAGCGAGTTTAACATCGTCGCCTTCAGTTAATGGATTGCCGTTGCAGTCTTTGATTTCCATGACTTCCTCATTATCCGGTTCTGGTCGTGGCGGCTGAGCTGTGGCAATCACCTGTACCTTGATAGAAACTGCCAAGATCAATTGTGATCAACCGCAGACTTGGTTCACATGGTCAATTGCCTTGCAATCAGTCGGCAAAATTGATCGCTCCAGGGGGTTGTTGCCTCGAAATACCGGTCAGGAAGCTGACCATATGGGTGCTTACACCGCGACAACAATACGACAACAAGCAGTTTCACTCAATCGATATCCGATTATTGTCGGAACTTTGCTGAAATGCCAGGGATAATGTAAAGAGCAAGGTCATTGTTGATATCGACCCGTTGTCAAAGTGCGCGCAGATGGCATGGTAGATTTGACACCCAGAGGCGATCCTGCCGGTTTTGTGAGCGTGTCGGATGAAAAGACAATTGCCGTTCCAAACCGTCCCGGTAACAATCGTATGGATGCATTGTAAAATGTTATTGCAACTGGTTCAGCGGGACTAATCTTCATTATTCCAGGCCATGTATTAAGCCACTTGTTTCATTGGTGGAAGATTATCCCGATTTGGTTTCCAGTCTTCGAATATTTCAGATCTTACACATTCATGTACAAGCTAAATATTGGTAATTCAAGATATCGAGGTCATAGCTCTTCAAATCAGCTTTGATTGACGAAAAGCGTGGCACATTCGATAATCCAGACTACTTGTCGATTAGACAGATTGTGTTTTTATGGCTCCGAGCGTCGATAATTGGGATTATTGCTTGAACTGATGTTGGGAATAATGTTGGATATTGGGCGATTACGGATGATCAGCACGCCAATATGGCTCGCAAAAATCAAATTCTGCCAAATCCTAACCCTGTTTTTCAGGTACCCGGACAACCAGTCCGTCCAATTCATCAATTACTTTGATTTGGCAACTTAATCTGGAATTGGATGCCATTTCCCAGGCAAAATCCAACATATCTTCTTCCATGACATCTGGCTCACCGACAATTTGCACCCATTTTTCATCGA
>JAAENI010000433.1 GCA_024224595.1 Hyphomicrobiales bacterium | reverse complement strand
CTAACAGAATTATAGGATTCAAAGGTGATAGATGATCAACATCGAACATCGAACGTCCAACATCCAACGTCCAATGTGGAATCGATCGCGCAGCGCAGGCGCCTGCGCCGCGTGACGCTCTCATCTTTTTTATAAAAAGGGAATAATTCCATATTCGATGTTCAGTGTTCAATGTTCGATGTTGGAAGTTCATTTTTTGTTATAAAACGACTCAGCGGCAAAAGTACGCTTAAACCGGATGATCCATTTTATAGATAACAGTACCGTATCATGAAAATCTCGTCCCTTTGTCTTCTAATGATCATGCTGTTGCTTCCAAATGATGATTGCGCGGTTGCGCAAACCGATGAGCACACCTATGCTCAAAACCGTATTAAGATGGTGGCGCAACAGATCAAAGGGCGTGGAATTACGGATGCCAAAGTTCTGGCAGTTATGCAAAGCGTGCCGCGGCATGATTTTGTACCCGCAAAAATCCGTTCCCGAGCCTATTTCGATCGCCCACTCCCTATCGGCGAAGGCCAAACCATATCACAACCCTACATTGTGGCGCTCATGAGTGAAAGTATAGGGTTGACTGGCAAAGAAACGGTCCTTGAAATCGGCACGGGATCCGGCTATCAGGCGGCAATTCTTTCCGGCCTGACCGCTCGGGTCATCACTATGGAAATCAAGCCTAAACTTTTTGAAACCGCAT
>JAAENI010000432.1 GCA_024224595.1 Hyphomicrobiales bacterium | reverse complement strand
TCTCAATGCGCAGGTCTTTGATATCGTCCCTGGTGGCAAGTTCAGACAGATCAACGTTGTCAAAGGCGGCTTTCAGCGCCTCGGCTTGTTGATCAGAAAAACCACCGCTTTGCAGTGTTTGAAACAGATTGTGAGTGTCTTTGATGAGGGTGGCCATATGCTGATAGTTATAAGCAAATTGTAACATAATCAGGATTACCTCGCCATTCAATGTAGATCGCAATGTAGATCGCAGGTCGATTTATTATATGGAAACCAGTCCCCCACCGGCCAAAAAGAAACCCTCCAATTGGAGGGTTAGGCAAAGCGCATGTTTTCGCATCCGGCTTTTGCCATCAGTTTGGCGAGCAGTTGTAATTGCTCTGGACAAACATCCTGGGTGAGGAATGAAACCGTATTCTCAATTCCATTCTGTGCAGCTTGCAAGACCTCTAACGGATCGCGTAGCAAAGCCAACTCCCCTTCCCCGATATTGTGGAAATTGAAAACATGAAGCAATGGATCAAAATCCCTGGGAAAAATCAGCGTTGGAGTTTCCTCCTTCGTTGCACGACCACAATAGGCAATCAAAGTTCCATCTGGATCATGAATGGGAATGGCCAACCGGCTCCGCATAATACCTTTTGGCGCATAACCAGCGCCGAACTGGGCGCAGGTTTGTTCATTCAGTCCAAGAGCCAAAACACTTTCATGATCCGGCTCAAGATAGGCAAGAGGCTGGAGGCTTCTGATGTCCCCCTTTTTCCTCTCCTTGGGAACTGTATTGGAGCCAGCATCTGAATCAGATGCCGAACCGGGACTTTCATCCCCTTCCCCATCTTCGGGATTACCATCAAGAAATGCAGCTGCATCCTTGACGTTACAATCACGAATGTGGGCAGCAAAGGCGATGACATCGCCACCGCTCCTGGCCCCAAAGCAATAGAATGCATTTTTGTCTGGCGTTACCACCAAAGCCCGATCACCGCCGGACTTGCAAACCGGACATGGCCCGCGCCACTGTCCATTTGTTGGTTTCAGGGAAAGCCCAAGAAGCGGTATCGCTTCTTCAACTGTCATACGCTCTTTGAGCGCTGCAAAGTCGATAAATGATGACATGTTCAATACCTCTCAAAGTGCTTATGCCTGAAGGTATTATACAGTCAAATTGCGTTTCCAAAATTAAGTTATACTCATCTTACCCAATTAGCTTGTAGTTTTCCCGTGTTATCACCCTGAAGTTGTCGGTCACGGTGTCGCGGAATTCAGGCCATTT
>JAAENI010000431.1 GCA_024224595.1 Hyphomicrobiales bacterium | reverse complement strand
TCAAATGCTTCCGTGTAAACAAGAAACGGTCTAACACTATACCGCTAACCAACGGTCTAGTGAAATGATGGGACTCATACCATTATATATCGCCTATTTCTGGCCTTTTTGGTCACAATGCTTTGTGCTTGTCCATTATTGATTGCCGATGATGATAGGTTATTACCTTGGTTTCTTTTGAGTTTGGGTTTTGTTTTTATGTTCTGGCAAAACAAAAATCCGAAGATTGTGCGCAACATCAACAACGAGATTGATTCAGGAGATTTGACTCCGTTCATAATTTCCCTTGTAGCAGCTTTGATTATCAGGATTGCCGCGATCGGTCAGTGGTTTGAGATTGCGGTTTGTTGTCATCCAATTCATAATAGTCGCCCTTAGACTCAACAAATATATGTTCACCTATTTCAAGATTGGTATCGCCATCTATTGAACCGACCAGTACGGACAAAAATGGGCTGTCATCACTTTTCCAGAACAAGGCTGAACCACAATTTGAGCAAAAACCGCGTGATGCATCATCAGAAGAGCGATACCACTTAATCAGCCCCTTCTCGTCACTGATCTGAAACCGGCTCTCTTCAGTCCTTGCAGCCGCATAATAATGACCGGTCTGTTTTCGGCATTGGGTACAATGACAGGTTGTCACCTTGCTCAAAGAGCCACTAATGGTGTAACTGACACTTCCACAAAGGCATGACCCACTTCTAATTTCTGTCATAACAGTTCCGCCTGATTACAAATTGATATTTTTGATCGCTCGAATTAACATATTCCGGCGTGATAATCGCCGGAATATTACTATCGATAAGTTCCAAACGGCAAAACCAACATAATCAGCCGCGATCGCTTTTCAGTAATTCTGCAACCAGAAATGCCAGTTCCAGTGCCTGATTTGCGTTCAGCCTCGGATCACAATGCGTATGATAGCGATCACCAAGTTCATCTTCAGAAACCTGTTTGGCGCCACCGGTGCACTCGGTTACATCTTTGCCTGTCATCTCAAAGTGAACACCGCCCGCATAGGTGCCCTCGGCTTGGTGAACTTCAAAAAACTCTCGAACTTCACCAAGAACACGATCAAATGGCCTGGTTTTATAACCGCCGGCAGAAATTGTATTGCCGTGCATTGGATCACAACTCCAGACAACACTTTTGCCTTCCCGCTCAACAGCGCGAATAAGCCCAGGCAGATGATCGCCAACGTTCCCGGCACCAAACCGACATATAAGTGTCAAGCGCCCTGCCTCATTATCGGGGTTAAGAATATCGATCAGCTTGATCAGCTCTTCCGGGTCCAAAGACGGTCCGCATTTAAGGCCAATCGGGTTCTTGATACCGCGAAAATACTCAACATGAGCATGGTCGGGTTGGCGGGTACGATCCCCGATCCATAAAAAGTGGCCAGAAGTCCCGTAAAAATCACCGGTAGTAGAATCTTCTCTTGTCAGCGCCTCCTCATATCCCAGAAGCAAAGCTTCGTGAGAAGTATAGAAATCGGTTTCACGCAGACGCTGATAGCGATCAGCCTCAAACCCGATTGCTTTCATGAAATCGAGTGTTTCAGCGATTCGCCCGGCAAGTTCGCTGTAACGATGGGAAAGCGGGCTGTCCTTGACGAAATCCAGCATCCAGCTTTGCACATGCTCGAGATTGGCATATCCCCCCTGCGAGAATGCCCGCAGCAAATTGAGCGTCGCTGCAGACTGGCGATAAGCCATAACCTGACGCTCGGCATCTGGAATACGCTGGTCAGCGACAAAATCTGTACCATTGATAATATCACCGCGATAACTCGGCAACTCTACGCCACCCTGAGTTTCAGTATCAGAAGACCGGGGTTTTGCGAACTGTCCCGCGATACGTCCTACTTTGACGACTGGTTTTGCCGCCGCAAAGGTCAACACTACTGACATTTGCAAAAATACCCGGAAAAAATCACGAATATTGTCAGGACCATGTTCAGCAAAGGATTCGGCACAATCACCACCCTGCAACAAAAATGCTTCTCCGGCTGCCACCTGAGCCAACTGGCTTTTCAGATTGCGCGCCTCACCTGCAAATACCAGCGGTGGAAAGCTGTGAAGTCTTGCTTCAACTGCATCCAGTTGTTCTGTATTCTGATAAGTTGGGACCTGCAGGATAGGCTTGTTGCGCCAAGAGCGCGGTGACCATGATTGGGCCATAAAAAATCTCAATTTCAACAAAAAGGTGGATTGCGTTCTAGTTTCACACAAAATCTGTTGTGAAATATCGGTTATACACACCAAATTT
>JAAENI010000430.1 GCA_024224595.1 Hyphomicrobiales bacterium | reverse complement strand
TTCATCGGAGATAGATAATGCCAGTTTCAAATGAATTGATGTATGCAATTTTAGCCATGGATTCCTACAATCGAGGATATGGAGAAGGTATCGAGCATGGCAAAACAAGCATCGGAAACGCTGTATTTGACCAAGATGATGTTTCACAGGAGGCAATTGCCGCCGGTTTCTACGCTGCTGCTTATACCTACAATGGTGAGACAGTTATTTCATACCGCGGGACAGATGATTTTACCAAAGACCCGCTTCATGGTTGGGGAGTTGGTACAGGCACTGCCAATGAACCGCAGGGAATGTTGGCGGCGCAGTTCTATCAGTCTGTAGCCAAGGATGAGCAAACGCAAGAACCGCATTTGTTTGACAGTGGCATCAAACTGACAGGGCATTCGCTGGGTGGTGGTTTGAGCCTCGACATTGCAAACGATTGGGCTACAGGCGGCGGCGATTTCAGGGCTTCTCAGTTGGAACTGGCTACATGAAAAAACCGACAAAAGTTCTCCTGTGGATTGTAGCCGTTGCAGCATTTGTCGTGCTTGGCTATCTATTGTTATATCCCACTTACACATGGAATCAGAAATTGACGCTGGAGGTGGAAACACCTGAAGGAGTGAAGAGCGGGTCGTCGGTGATCGAGGCACGTGTGGTTTATCAACCGACTCTGGGTTTTCCAGAAGGCAAAGGCATGTCCAATCATTGGCGCGGCGAAGCCACAATTGTCGATCTTGGGCAGAAACGTTTTCTTTTTGCGCTGCTTGGCCATCCTGTTAATGAGGCACAGGCTACATTCAAGAACTCCATTTTGCAGGACCCCGATGCGCGCTATCCCGTTATCAGCTACAGCAAGCTGGTTCGCCTTCGACAGAAAGCTGTTGTACCCTTTTCCCACCTCCCACTGCTGGTCACCTTCACCGATATTAATGACCCGGCCAGTGTCAAACGTGTTGATCCGTATGATCTTGCAGCCCATTTTGGTGCCGGGGTGAAGTTGAAGGCGGCGACGCTGGAGATTACCGGGGAGCCGGTGAAAATGGGCGAGGTGGAGAAGGTATTGGGGTGGCTGGACTCTTTTGGCAGCAATAAATTGGATGGCCGACGATACGAATCAATTGATGCAAAAAACCGATTTGCAAACTCACTTGGTGTGGGAAATTTTCGAATAAGGAATTAGACGATGACAGTTTCAAATGAGTTAATGTATGCAATTCTCTCTATGGATTCCTACAATCGAGGTTATGGAGAGGGAATTTCAGGTTTGGGTGGAATCGGCACTAATATAGGCGCCGCAACCTTTACTGAACAAAGTGATACGTTGGACGGTGACCCGGGCGTTACTGCCGATTTCTACGCCGCTGCCTATAGCTACAATGGCGAGACGGTTATTTCGTACCGTGGGACGGATAATCCGTTTTTTTGGGAATTGCCTTTTGATGATTTTCCAATCGCAGGCAAGAACGATTTTGATGAACCCCAGGTTCACCTTGCCTCGCAGTTTTTTCGTAGCGTTGTCACAAATACATCAGGGCCGATTACCACAACCGGCCATTCGCTGGGTGGGGCTTTGGCCGGTTTTACCGGTAGTTTATACGGCAGCGATATTTTAGCGGTCGATCCAATCGATTTTTTCCCTGCACTGCTGAACTTGAAGACACTTCTTGAACGTTATATATTGATCAAAGATGACCCCAATGCTGCGACCGATGAGATTGCACTTCCTCTTATGGGAACATTTCCCACTGTTGAATTTGCCGAGGAACAATTGGCGGCAATGGGAATTCCCCTCACGCAAATTCCTTTCATTAGCGACCAACTAAACATTAGCGACGACCAACTACCAAAATATGTTGCATTCCACCTGAGTGGTTCGATAGCGATTGGAGCACGAGAGGCCGCTACGCCGTCTACAGCGATTGATTTGCCCGGTCTTCCGAATATGGGATTAACGGTAGGGCCAATCGACGCCCATAGTGCCAGTTTGAATGTAATAATAAAGTATGTAGAGGGGCAATACACGGCAGGTGATACCGATATAATAAATTTCACTTCCATCGCCAACCCATTGCTGGACGCATTGTTTATCAATGAACTGGGAGTGGCCGCAGGTATTGCGGACGGGAATGAAAACGGAGCAGGCCTCTCTTCCGCCCATGCCAAAATGCGCGACATGATTGCCTATTCCGCCCTCGATGAAGGCACGCTGGTATTCGGCAATACCGGCATCCGGTCGATGTTTGATGATGCTGAGCAATTGGGTTTGATTGCCAGCGGTGAAGATAACTCGAATATGTTTTCTGACCCGGACGCTGATATTTACAAATATCTGTCCAATGTCATTGTCGAATTTGCCGGATTGCAGGCGTATCTGGAGACAGATTCTATACTGTCAGCAGATGGTTCAGAACCTGGCCAGTACTGGAATGCGGTAGATGGTATTTTGGAAATAGGTTCTTTGCACAGTAACATTATGCGCGTTGATTTGACCGATTTTGCCTGGCGTGGCAAAGACGGTAACCCGGTTGATATTTATAGTAAAGATGATCTTTTTGCCAGAATTCTGGCTCCTACAGAAAATCTTGATCAGTACATTAGTGCGTATCCGACATTGCCAAATTTCCTGAATTACCTGCATTCAAAACCTGAATTTGCTGAAAAGTGGGGCGCTATCAGTTCGGATATTTTTGATACTTTTTATATGCGCACCGACAAAGACGTTGCCAAGAAGGATATATATTTATCAAACTATGGGGAAATAGATCGAAAGGCCTGGGAAACAGGTAACA
>JAAENI010000429.1 GCA_024224595.1 Hyphomicrobiales bacterium | reverse complement strand
TTGGTCCACCGACGGCCGTTTATTCACGCTTGCTGGACAGCGTTATGCTTTTCGTGTGGGCAACCCGACGACGGCGAAAATCATGCCTTGCCAGTAAACGAGAATAAACGGTCAAATGAGTCCGTGTGGACAAGAAGCGGTCTAGTCCCCTGGAACGGCTTCAATCTGCAACGTCGAAGCGCTTGCATGGGCAAATTAATGTAAACGCGCCGATATTCCCGAAATCTTCCGATTTTGGTCGGCCGACATCTAAAAAATGCGATTTCGAATTATTGTGGATCGCCGCGCAGCTGTTTCAATTTCAGATCCTGTTGAGCCGTCATTTCCATCATGCATTGATCCCCGGAGAGCAAAAACATGCTACCCTGGTTGAATTCGTAGGCTAACGGGCAAAAACGAGCGGTAAATTTGTTCCATAGCCGTTGGGCTTCGCGCAGACTTGTCTTTTTTGCATCCGTATCCAGCGACGCCATCAGCGCCTGATAATCGTCATTGAGCATCTTGTCCCAGACGCTGTGTTCAAGATTAAGGCATTGACGCATGGCTACGGCGGTTACGTTGTTCTCATTTTCAAGGCAATTGTCAGTGACTCGATTGATGCAGGCCATACCGTCTCGTCCGTTGTTTTCTTCATCTTCCAGACATCGCTGGATCATTGCTTTGGCCTGGGCATCTATTTGTTTGTTATCCTCATCACTGTTGCCATGTATGGGAGCAATTGCGTCCTCAGTGATTTTTGCCTGTTTGTATCTGGCTGGATTATCCGACCATTCCAGAGCGCATCTTTCATAAACGCCCGGTTTTTCATCAAATGAACACAGAACACCACCCCATTGGTAACCGTTGATGGAAGTACCTGATTTGCTATCGTAATGGGAGATTTTAAACCACGGGTAACCGTTGAACATGATGCCGGTATTTTCTTCGAGCATCACCAGATTGCCTTCGGCGAGTGACCCCACCTGTTTATGCTTGATACCGGGTCCACTACGTACCTTTCCACCCAGGGACGCACCTTCAAGTGCCATGTCAGCATTGGCCTCGTTGGCCATTTCAACTAATGTCTGGACACCGTTTGTACACTCGGGATAAACCAGATTCCACCTGGCTTCATTGGTAAAACATGCGCCGGCGCCCATGTCTCCGCATATCTCACTGACATTGTCCAGGCATCGTTGATCAAGTCCCTGGGCTGTGACCGGCGTCTCTATTGCGAGTATGCCAACAATGCCCAACAAACCAAAAATTATGCGCTTCATTTCAACATTCTCCTATTTGAAAAAATGGCTCCAAAACCGTGATTCCACTACTTCTGGTTTTATTGATATTTAGATATCTGACCGATTTACTGAGCCGGTAATCAGGCCAAAATCCCTTGGGACATCGTATCTGTTTTCTCGATTCTTATCCTAATCCATGTATTTTCCACAGTGGGCTCGGATCAATCCGTTGTTTGCGGAGCCAAGCAGGTTGTTATCTCGCCTGCATTGTTTAAGCTTGTCTATCCTGACCGCGAAATAAAGATGCTTGCACCAGCTTTTGACAACATCCGTGCCAGGATATTTGGCAGAAAACTTTCTGACGCATCGTTCTAACTGTTCTTCCAGCTGTGCCGACATTCTCTGGTCCCGGGTCAACTGGTCCTGCTCGATTTTGTCGAGTATTGCCTTTTCATCCGGTCGCATGTCGCTGAACGGCTTTACCTCGATAACTACTTCATATTCCCCGCCATCACCCTTCATTGTTTCAACATATTGCCCGGCACGTCGGCTTTTTTGATATTTGAAATAGCCGATCAGGTCATCAGAACTGAACGTGTCATCTTCCATCAGCGCGAGATAACTGGTTTTCGAAACACGAACACCAAATTTGGGATCCCAGCTATCGCCTGCCTTCATGCGCCGTTTTCTGGATTTATTAATCAGATCACCATTTTCATTTTCTACGCTCAAATAGATCAGATCCTCGTCGCTTCCTGTTGTCGGGCGAATACAGCGAACAGATAAAATCACGACGTTGGGTTCAGCATAAAAAGATGTAGCCGGAACTACAGGAATGGATTTGATTTGGCCGACAACATCAGATTTTTGCATCAAAGCCAGCTGGATGTTATGTTCTTCGTCCTTTCCAGTATCCTGCGACAGATTCAACTGCCGCCATTCCATCCGATGAGATTGCGGAATCATCGTTTGACCCCAAACTGACCCGGAAATAAACAGTGAAACTAATATGAAGATAATTGCAAAGGTAATACCGGATTTAGGTGAGTAAATCATTCAGGTAGGCCTTGATAGTGTTAGCAAACCGCCACCTTAACACACCAGATGAGAATCAGCTAACAAAAATTTTCGACGACAGGCATCAGCGAAATACTACTGCATTTTTTTCCATTTCAATTGGCGCAAAATTGTAAGCGCCCGCATGGTCATTCACCAGAACGATTATCCCAAAGCAGCAACTCGTCAATCCGGTTGATTTTGTGATCAGCAATCCGGCTGAGGACATCGGTTAGCCAAGCCTGTGGATCAACGTCATTGAGCTTGGCAGTTTCAATCAGGGTGGTGTACTTATACTCCGGTAAATGGTGTAAAATTACTCCGATATTGACAGAGTGGCTCAGGCCTGTGCTGATGCATTAAGTGAGCCGATGGCCTATTATGGGAATTTAAGGGCTGTGAGCATCTCAATCAAGGACTAAGCGGTATCGATGAGATCAGAACAGCAGTTTCCTGAATGTCTATGACGACCAGCAATAAATCTAGCGTGCATCTTGAAAACTGGGTCGACGAGATCGCAGATGTGATAAACGGGCATTGTGGTTGCAACATTAGCATTGCAGCAGACAGATTAGACGGACCCGGTCTGCATGCGTTTGAATCACGTGTATTGAGGGCACCGTCGTCACACAACTGGCGCGCATCTACAATTATTCACATCCTGGAATCAGTGAGTGTGAACTCTGGGCCCATCTGCATTTTGTAAATTCGCCTTCTGGAGGAGTCTGGTTGGAGACCAAACTCTTGACATGCGGACCCAACGCCAATCCGTGGTATCGTGAATGCAGCGACCGCATCTGTCAGGTTGGAGAAATGATTGCCTTTGAATACGCACATGACAGGACCTTAAGGCTGTTGCGCAGACCTGTCTCGCAGTTGGATCCGTGGTTTTAGCCCAATGAACGATATCCAAAAGAGAGTTTATGGAACTGCCACTGACTAGATTCAGAATAATCCTGCACTCTTGCGATCAGTTTTGACTTTTTCCGAATTTGACGCCAAAAGTTGACGTGTTCCCCAAGATCGCATCGATTACCCATATTCATTGGCAATTCATGGGGTTGGAATGGCTGATGAGTGGTCGGTGGGCCCCTGCATGTCGATTTTGATGATGATGCTATGGGCGGGCAATTTGAAACTGGAATGGTAGTGTGTTGAAAGCCTGGTTGGGGAGAAAGGTTCCCAAAGCGTTAAACTGGAAACGCAGGTTTTGATTACAGAAAAGGCTCATCAGCGCCTCGATTGTTTTCCCTGAGAAACGCTGTGAGATTTTAAACAAAATCTGACAAGAACCCTCCGCAAATTCCCTGGTTAAATACTATTACGCAT
>JAAENI010000428.1 GCA_024224595.1 Hyphomicrobiales bacterium | reverse complement strand
AACATGCATAACGCCTACAATAAGGTGTGCCACGTTGAACCAACCAAGCGCACCGAACTCCATACCAAAAATGCCGAGTAAAACGCATCACCTTGATTGTTTTGTTAGCTGTCTCCCACCTCAAAGCGGCTTGCCCGCCTTTGCCAAAAGTACAGCGCGGTTCACAGCCTCAGCGATCATCATTGGCCAAATGGATATTGGTACATAGTCTCTGTAACTACATCACTTTCAACATCCAACCCGAAACCCAACTGCGGTTATCACGAACGTGTGGTTACCATAGCCGGAGATATTGCGAACCGATTGGCACATTGCCTCAACCGCAAAATACGACGAACGGATCTCACTGCATGGGATAGCCTGTGGGATTTGCAACTCACCGCGAAGAAGACAGGTTATTGTACGGCAATGGTCTAGCAGAAATGGAATGCAGACCTTACCACAGGGAAGCCAATATAATCGATGTACCAGACACAATGACCAAGCCAACCAGGCAACAGTATTAAAGCAAAGCAATACATCAACCAGCGCTCGACAGCTAACGCCTACAATAAGGTGTGCCAACTCTAAACTAGCCAAGCACACCGAACTTCAAACCAAAACTGCCGAGTGTAATGCATCACCTTGATTGTTTTGTTATAAGCCCCGAGCGAGAGTCGGTGATTAAGCAGACACTTTGACGGACTTTTTCACTTTCTTCAGTGCCATTTGCTTTTT
>JAAENI010000427.1 GCA_024224595.1 Hyphomicrobiales bacterium | reverse complement strand
CTGCGTACCAGCATGTTTTCAGTGTTGATGGCAACGATATGCACCAGGGCAGGCTGGATGTTTTTTATCTTTATCAATTTAAAGATAAATTTATAACGTGGTTAATGATCAACCCTCAAGGTGTTATCGATTATGACAATGATAACAATGCCTCCTGGAACGTTGATTTAGAAGCAGGTAAAATGATAACTGGAAATCAGAGTCTCTACTTTCGGCCTGGGGCAGGTATCGGAGGGCACCGTCTTTTCGACTGGGACTTGGAAATTGGCTGGAAAATTGTCTGGTAGTCATACAGTCTGGTTTAGTATGTTATCCAGAACTATATAATTTATTGTTAACTGTAATTAACTTTACGACTCATCATAAACACAACCAAAAAAGGAAAAAAAATGAAAGGCAAACTTACGTTAGCTGCCATCGTGATTGCTATTACGGTGTCGTTATTACCGATTACGGCTATCGCAAAGGCAGATCGTTACCAAGAACTGGCAAACGCAGAATTCAAAAATGATTATCCAACTTTAGAAACAACCAGAACACTGGATGAGGAGCTCTACTTCCAGCGTGCGGCACAAACATATCTCTGGGCACTCCCGGCTGTGAATATGTACGCCATGAAGGAAGGACAAGCCAAAACTTTTGGTGAAGGCTACAACGTCTTGACCGTATTTGAGAATCGTCTCAAGGCAAAAACTCTGATCACCACGCCCAATTCTGATGTGATTTATGGCCTTGGTTTTCTTGATCTGGCCAAAGATGGTCCTATGGTCATTGATGCTCCACCTAAGCTGCAGGCATTGCTGGATGATTTCTGGCACAGACCCCTCATCGGACCAGAGATCGATGGTGTCCAATACCTTGCCGATATTGGGTTGCCCGGACCAGACAAGGGGAAAGGCGGAAAATACTTGCTTGTCCCCCCCGGTTACACCGGTGATGTGGATGAAAGCAAGTACTTTGTCTATCACAGCAGAACCAACGGCGTGTTTGTATTCCTGCGCAGTTTCTTTGACGACCCATCCAATGTCCAGCCCGCTGTCGACAGCATGGAGAAGATCAAAATCTATCCATTGAATGGCAAGTCCAAACCGATGGATTTCAAGCATGCTTCTGAAGTCCCTTCCGACTATCTGTTTGCCAGTGATGCCAGCTACTTTGAAATGCTTGATCGCTTTATCCAGAGTGATGTCATTGATGACGTTGATCCTTACATGCAAGGTATGCTGGCGGCTTTAGGCATTTCCAAAGGCAAGGCATTTACTCCAAGTAAGAGAGAAAAAGAACTGCTGGATGCGGCAGCCCTGACCGCGTGGAAAATGGCAAAAAACATTGCAGCCAACTCTGACAGAGAATGGAAAGGCATATGGTGGAAGGACCGTCAATGGGTTGCCCACGGCAAAACGGAGTTGGGCGATTTTATGAACGTTGTTCTGGACGAGGAGTTTAGGAACCGTTCTACGAAGCATACCGATGTCAATGCCAAAGCCCATATGTTTATTAACCATTATTCCATCAGTACGGCGATGATTAGCTCTCGTGTGGGAATCGGCGCTAAATATGCGGGTGCATACAAAGACAGCAATGGTGACTATCTGGTCGGCGACTATACCTATAAAATCACCCTGCCGCCAAATGTTCCGGCGAACCTGTTCTGGTCCCTGACTGTCTACGATGCCACAACAGCGTCAGGATTAAACAATGGTCAGGAGTATCCATCTCTCGGCTCCCGTGACAAACCGAAGCAAAATGCAGACGGTTCAATTACCCTATATTTCGCTCCCAGGGTGCCGGAGGGTAAGGAAAAGAACTGGGTGAAAACTGTCCCCGGAAAAGGCTGGTTCAGTTTGATTCGCCTGTATGGTCCTGACCAATCATTCTTTGATCGTTCATGGATACCTGGTGATTTCGAAAAAATGAAGTAAACAACAATTCTGCCTGAATTTTGGACCGGCAGCTAACAATTGCATACACCGGCCGCTGATTACGCTAAGCCTCATCAGCGCCGGTGATGCGTATCGTAATAGGGATTTATGCCCGTTACTAACTTATACTAAAAATGGAAAGTAACGATGAAAATTAGATTAATAGATTTTGCGATCATTATATTACTGTTTATGCATGGGTTT
>JAAENI010000426.1 GCA_024224595.1 Hyphomicrobiales bacterium | reverse complement strand
TGGCGAGAGATGAAAAGGGATTCGCAGGATTCTCCTTGTAACCATCGACTTCAATAAATTGATAGCCGCCTAAATCGATGGGTTGCAGGTATTCGATCAAATTATACACGTGTTTCACCATTTAATTTACAATTACCGCACCATTTCAACCGGCGTTGGATGTCCAGCGCTGGTTGTTTGCGTTTGAGAAAAACTTAGTAAGGAAATTATCAATAATGAGACAAAAACAAAGAAACCCGATCACTGCAAATGATCGGGCCTCAAAAAGTATCAAAACACTCGGCAGTGCAATCGATACAAAACAACTTAAATCAGCCAGCAATGAAATTCAAGCAGTCAGTTTTTCCGGGGATGGCGAAACTATGAAATTACCTGCAATAATAATTGCCAAGCGTCATCGGTTGTCATTCCCAGTTGCAAAGCTGATTTGCACTCTCAATAACATCGGGGGGCGTACTTAATGACCCCCAATGTAAAAATAAACGGAAATAGTGCGCAAACCGCCATAGGGGTACATTTGCCCCTAAACGCACACAAAACGTGTTCTGAAGAAAAATCCCTTGTGCCACACGGTGCAAATCAACAAAAAGAAACTTACCTGCATACAATCAGGCGGCGTTGTTTAGGTTGCGCGGGTACACCCCGTGAAGTCACATTTTGCACGACATGGGATTGCGCGTTGCACCCATACCGTTTTGGTGTTCGCCCGGGTACATTTGGCAAACGCCTTGCATCGAAATTTTCACCCAATAACGAAAAAGCAGGTGGTGAACGCCACTGGAAACCAGACCAACCATTAATCAGAACCAAGCCGATAGGATCACCATTAAAGTCGATCCGTGCCCATTGTATTTCTTGTTCAGGCAGTTCGCCTGGTGTTGCTGATTGCGGTAGCGGCAATTGTCCGCTGCATATTTTGAGATTTGGAAAGGATCCATTTCGAAAGAAACGCCAGCTTACCGATCAACAAAAGCGCCAGTTTAGAGAGCAAATGGGCCACTGTGTGGAGGTATCTTGCAATGGATAAACTTTCTTACACCCAAAAAATTAGGCAATTGGGAAAGCCCGATATCACTGCAAAATATGCTCGCTCAATAATCGACTATAAACCCGATTTTGGGATAATGACAGCGCGTATAAATCGCGGTGGCTTGCGTATTGGCCAACAGGTGGGAACAATCAACCTGCAAGGATACAGACAAGTATTTATTGATTATTGGTCATTCAAAGCGTCGCGCCTGGCTTTCCTGATGATGGAAGGGCATTGGCCACCCGCTGGCATGATGATGGATCACATTGACGGTGATAAGGCTAATGACAAATGGTCGAATTTGAGACTGGCAACACCCCAACAAAATGCGCGCAATCGCAGGCCCTGCAAACGAAACAAATCCGGCAAGGTTGGCGTTTGTATCGGAACCGATCCTGATAAGTGGGAAGCCAACATTACGGTTGATAACAAAACACTCAAGCTGGGTTGCTTCGAAGTCAAAGCCGATGCTGTAGCTGCCCGGTGTGTAGCAGAAAAACACTACTTTGGTGAATTTGCTCGGAGGGCTTCCAATGGGTAATCCACGCAAGCACAGCAATAAGCAGGAGCATTGGACGAAAGTTCTGCGCAGTACTATGCAGGAACCAGCCTGGTGTGCTCTGACGACAGCGGCGCAAAGCCTTTACCCATGGATTAAATTAGAGTGGCACGGCCCTGAGTTTAACAACAACGGGAAAATTCAACTGAGTGTCCGTCAAGCAGCCAGCAAAATCGGTGTGGGATTGAATGCCGCTTCAAGAGCATTCCATGACCTGCAAGCGAAAGGTTTTCTAGTGGTAACAAAACATGCCCGACTTGGATTAGACGGCAATGGGCAGTCACCTTGCTACGAAATTACAGAACTACAATTGCCCGGTGCAGAGAAAAGCGGTGGTCGAAAACTCTATCAATCATGGAAATCAAATCAGGATTTCCCGGTTCATAAAACCATGACAAACAACCCGAAAGGCAAGAACGGAAAAGCAAAACCCTGTCCCCATTATGAAGACGGTTCGCAAAACACCGTCCTCATTATGAAGACAGGCCGTCCCTAAAATGAAGACGGTTTAGGGTATTTTCGAGGTCAAGCCGTCCTCATTATGAAGACATCCTTATCCTACCATAGGGAGAGGCTTCGAAACCAACAACAACAGGTAGCCCCTTGTGAGGTAGTAAACCCAAAAGGCGAACGAGCAAGGGGCGGGCAAAAGAAACCCATGCTGGCGTCCATGGCATCGGTATCTTCAGTGATAACAAATTGAAAACGATCAAGAGGCGAACATGGCAACTGTCAAAAAGAAATCCAGCAAACCCTCAAAAGTAGCGAAGCAAGAAGAATATGAATTCACGCCGGAAGAGATCGCTATTGCTGAACGAGAAGTTGAAAGACGGAAACGTCCAAATACAAGAGTAATTGTCAAAGACGGTAACTCACTCACCTATCAACATAAAGAACCATACATTGGTCAGTTGGCATTGATGGAAGCTATTGGTGCGAACGATCTAGATTTCTTCGTTCAATTTATGAACCAGGTTGGAAACGCTGTTACTCAAGGTAAGAAACTTCAGGAAGAAGAAATCAATTTTGCAATGTCGGTAGTCAAGGGCATTGAACCACAAGACCAGATCGAAGCTTTGTTGGGCGCTCAAATGGCCGCAGTTCATATGGCAACGATGAAATTTGCAAGGCGATTAAATCATATTGAAACCATTGAGCAGCAGGATTCAGCAGAAAAGACATTCAACAAACTAAATCGCACATTCATCGCTCAAATGGCTGCACTCAAGAAGTATCGAACCGGGGGTGAGCAGAAGGTCAAAGTCGAACATGTTCACGTCCATGAAGGCGGTCAAGCTGTTGTAGGCGATGTTAATCACACAACCAACCAAGGGGGGGCTTGTGAATAAAGTTAGCAACTACCCCATGCACAATTCACCACGGTGCAAGGCCCACAGCAAGCGCACTGGACTGCCCTGCAACAATCCGGCTGTCAGGGGCTGGCAAGTGTGTAGGATGCACGGCGCGCGCGGTGGTGCACCTACGGGGATGTTAAACGGTAATTACAAGGACGGTACCAGGACGAAAGAAGCAATTTCAGTCAAACGGAATTGCAATGCTTTGATTGCTGAGGCAATGGGGCTGGCAAACTCAATACTGTGACCTTTACAATTTGTGATGCGTCAGTTTCAAGATGACATCTTGAAGGAACTTTTTTCCTTCAAGGAATGTCATTGGATTTTTGGGTTTCTGGTGATTTGTCCGGTAGTGTCGATATGGATCAGCACTGTGAGTAAATAGTTTGTTTTTGCCCTCAAAACCCAACTTATTTAGTCCACCGGCAGTCCAAGCCCGGTTCCTTCGG
>JAAENI010000425.1 GCA_024224595.1 Hyphomicrobiales bacterium | reverse complement strand
GTTTTTGTACCGGGGAAGAAAATAGCAAACTGAATTATGCCTGAAATCATACATGGTAATACCACGCTTGCCGAGCACACGTTCACCTAACCGTTTGAGATATTGGTTCACGACTCTCGGACAGATTGGAAAGATAAAATCATCTGGCGCAAAATCATGCTCTGATAAATGGTTACGTAATTGCTCATGGCAAAACATCAGCTTGAAACAACGACCAAATGTCTTTGAAGTTTCAGATCTAATACTGAGCTGAAAATATGGAGTGCCTGCTAGGGGTGTAATATCCTTGCGTTTTACATTGACCAGTTCCGTCGGGCTTCGGATACCGCTGTCGAGTAAAAACGCCAGCAGCGCTTTGTAATCATACTTGGCATGGTCAAATAATTTACGAAAACCTTCTTCCACACTGATGGAGCCAGTTTCACCGAAGAAAACAAATTTGGGTTTGCGGTGATGCTGCACCGTCAGATATTCGGTGATATCGACGACTGAAACATCATGCTCCCGTTTCATCATCGTCATGTACCAATGCCAGAAGGCCTTATAGTCTTTCATATAGTCTCTGGTAGATACATACCTACCACCACCAATCTTGCAGGCGGTGCCATCTTCCATTTTTTCAAACAGGTTTGCCAGCGATCGTTCCAGGGATTTCCATTCGACAAGTGTATTTGGAGCAATCAAGTCGACATTTTCGTGAGCCTTCAGCAGTTCACACATGCGTTTCATTCGGACACGTAGCGTCAACAGACGGGTGTAGGAACGTTTTCCCTTCGGAGCTTTCGGCGGGATGTTTCTACCAACCCGCATATCATCGATGTACTGGACGATGATGCGTTCGTTTTCCGGGCCAACACCGTCAACAGTCTTATCCCATTTCTTGAATTTTGATTTGGATTGATGGGGGTCGCGTACAAGTTCACCGTCCAGATTATCAACATCCATTACCATTTTGAATAGAAGGAAACACGGCCTTTATAAGCCTTGTAGGGCAGAGTCACAAAACTATGGTGTGCCCTGACACCTAGTGTGATTTCTAAGTGATCCCGACGACAAAAACCGAAAATCTGTCAGAGTCGTCGCGCAGGATCACAAAAAAGAGGTATGCCCTCGCCGGGCTACATACATTTGTGTGATCTCACCGATGATCAACGCCAAGATACGTTTCCTGTATGGAACGAAGACAGCCAAACTATAAAAATGTTTCGATGGAAATTGGGATTATGGAAGAAAATGAAAGCGCGACTAAGAATGAGATCATTGTGTCGGCATTGTGGATTGAACGGATTGAAACAAAAATTCGCCAAATTGATGCATCCGATTGAAAGTTGATCAAATACTGTTCTTCGACAGCACCCAATGACAAGCCATTGTCTAAACGTTCTATAAATATACAAAAAATGAATCAGGCGAGACGCTATCGCCATTCCCCATAACGGAAAAACTGCTCAAGTGGCAAAAATGTAGAATTCAATCTTGGTTTTACAATTTTCTAAAGAATTACAGTTGTTGGTCAAGAATTTCAGAAAATTAGGCAACAACAGAATCACAAAATTTCTCATGCAATAGTAATATTGCCACTTACTGTATTTCTGTTATAAATAAAATCGCGGGCTGTTATTGTATTTGATGTATATCATGGATAGTATCAGTAACCAGGTATTTGTTCCGAAATGTTTTCCATTGGGGAATAATATGGAAGTTAATTCTAAGAATTGGATTGATGAGGCAACGCCGCAACTACTGAAACACAAGGGTACCAATCAAACACCAAGCCTCGTTGTCGTACACTATTCAGTCACCAAGACGGTTGCTGGAGCTGTAAAGGCGCTGAACAAGCGAAAACTGAGCTATCATCTTTTTATTGCCAAGGACGGCACACTTTTCCAGACCCGCCGATTGACGGAAACAGCCGCCCACCCGGGACGAAGCAATTGGAAGCGTCAGAGTAATATTAAGGATACGTCGACCCATCAGCGAGGATCCATTGGTATATGTTTTATGAATATGGGATTTGCGATCCCAGCCGGTAATCCGGCATCTCAAACCCATGTAGGAAAATTGAAGTATTTCCCCACTGATCCGTCGATGCAGCGGTGGGATAAATATACGGATGAACAATTGCATACCTGCCAGGAGGTAATTGAAGCGATCGGAGAGAAGTTTACGATCACTGAAATTGTCGGACACCATGACATTGCAATCGGTGGCAAATTCGATCCGGGACCTCAATACGATTTCGATGAGGCCAATGACCTAGCTCAGGCATCCCCTGGGATGGGTTTCAAAACAAATGTCAAACTGAAAAAACCGGGCGACACATTGTCGATCAGGCAGGAACCAAATAGAAAATCAAAGAAATTGGGAGCACTTAATTTAGGAGACGAATTGCACGTTCGTTCAATTGCTTATGGCCCGCCCAAGAAGTCCATTAGTGGCGGTACCAACAAGAAAAAGCGCTGGTTGACGGTCTGGGCATCGGTTGATGTTGACGAATCTAATACACATGCTGGCTTTGTGCACATGGGTGGTCTGGCATCCACACCTCTCATTCCTATGCTCCAGGCAAAGCTGCCCAAGCTGTGAATCTGCAACCCAGCATCGTGGAGCTCATGAGGAACAATCGCGCATTGGGTGGCAAAACAGGTCGTAGAATTGATGATATGACGAATGCTTAGAAACAGAAATGGAACTCAATGGCAGAAAGACGAGCTTTAAAACAAACTCCCATAGATGTTGCCAAAACCGGGGCCAAGCAGTCACTACCTAATCAGTGTTTGTTTTTCACCCGTGAAATTTCAGAGGTGAGCGTTTCAGTTTATTGTCTATGCAATATTGGGGACTAAAAATGAATAGGATAAAGCCTAGTTACCTATTAATGATGTGCTTAATTGGGGCGTCAATTGGAGCGGTTGCTGCGCTGAGCCAAACATCGATATCTAATACATTGATAGAAGTTATTGTCGCATTTATTGGCGGCTCCGCGGGATTGTATTACATAAATCGGAAAAGCATGACAGACGATGCTTTTGTCACTTCAGCGATTGGATGGATCGGCATTCTTTTTCTGGCCAGTTTCTGGATTGCTTTCGTTATACTTGATTGGGCAGCAACTCCTCAAAAGAACTTTTTTAATTGGGACAAAAATGCGAGTAGCCAAATCAATCTAATCCGGGCGGAAATGGAGAAGCATCTCGAGAAACTTGGAATCGATCCAAGCCGCGCAGAATATATTCTGAGCTCTGAGAGCAAATTGGAACTTGATGCAGGCGCGTTCGCACAATGCCTGCTGGATGGCGAACCTCTGAACCGATATTCTGGCAATATTGCCACAGCATTCTCGAATATTGCCCAATGTGGCGCTGGCACCCCTGCAAGCAGAGCAGCGGCAAGCTATCTCGACAAGTTATTTGGGCTCCTTAAAAATCGGCCGTCGATCAATTCAGCGGATATTGTAGATTTCAATCGGGCCGCTCTTGTCTTCAGAGCAGCAATGGAGGCAACCCCAGATTTGATAGGTCCGAATATTCTAAAATGTGAAAAATTGAATGGCAAGAATGTTGAGGCGATCATACTGTTAAATAAGAGAATAACGCAGTGCCACAAAGATAACGGAAGTGTCGCCCTGCGCCTGGTGCGTTCCCATGCTGCGGGATTTCACGATATTTGGCAGAAAAGCCCCGAAGTCAGTGAGAAAAGTCCGTTACCCGTTTTTGAGAGGCTCCAATGATCAGATTATTTTGTATAATCACAACGCTGTTGGGTTGTTCGCTGCCAGCTGCCGCACAGGATTCTCAATTTGATATTAATATCGATCGAATGTTCGATAGCCGTCAGTTTCGCGATCTTCAACAATTGCTAACAAATAGGTATCCCAACGGAGGCATTCGATCGCCCACAATTACCGATTTAGAACTCTCGAACCGATTGTTTCCCACGAGCGATCAAATCAGAAATTATAACCTAGACACAGTGTTCGATGGTGCTGACAAACAGGTGGTAGATCCTGACGTCGCCGCTGATAGGCACGGCGGAAGGTTTCCAAATTGGATGAGCCGCATCAACGGAGATCCATCCTTTTCTGGCAACGGCCCGGGAACATGTTCCGCAGCGGTCAAGGGTCTATTTAGATTGGTCTGTGATGGTATTGCCAATTGTGAAATAGAACAGGCCTACCGCAGCAGCTGTGTGAGGGGTGCATTAGCAGCTCAGGAGGCACAAGAATGCGAGGCTGTAGTCCGTAATTATGTGGAAAGTTGTTTTGGCGAACCACCTATGCGACCAATCGATGGTTGGCCCGCGGCAAAACTCGTTGATCGCCAGCGAAATACCATCTGCTCTGTTTCTTTGGTTCAAGCCAACAATGCGAACCAAACCACTTTTGCGACATCAGATCATTGCCCGCTCGCAACGGGGGACAATAGGGTTGAGCGCAGCCGCAATTTTGATTTGGTGGAGAGCGTGCTTAACAACCCACCCGATGGTCTGAATGGCGACATCAAATTTGGGTTGCTGCAAGATCGCGTTTTTGGCCTGGGAATGCCGGTAAGGCAACCTGTGTTGGGTCAACAAACCTTCTTCATGGGCTACAACGATCTGATTGCAGCGCGAAATGATTTAATTACCATGAACAATCTGAATGCCAATAGGATACCAGCGCTCAAGATAGATGGTTCATCACTATGTACTATCGTTAGCATCTCAGGCTCAAATCTATTGCATACCTGTCAAACCACAAAGGGCGGAAGCGGTGGTGCCTTGTTCCAGCAGGGGGATAATGGCAGCCTGTTCATTGTTGGCATCAATAATGGTTCTGGAGCTGCGGGCCAGGTCTCAGAAAACGACGGTATTGTTCTGGACAATTGAGCGAATTTTGGAACTAAAGATACATCAGTGAGATGCGTTGCTCGGTGATGTATCAGGTTTTTAATCGCTACTACAAATATGACCTAAACAATATTGGGTATTACAGATTTAAAAATAAGGAATTTGTGTGTTGAGGAAAAGAATAGCTCTCTGTTTTGATGGAACTTGGAACAATCCTTACCAGGAAAACGAAAGAGAAGATGGATCAAAAGTACTTAAACCTACAAATCCATTGAAAATGGCACGTGCAATTTTGCCATGTGACCCGAAGACTGATTGTTGCCAGCTCACATACTACGATACAGGTGTCGGTGCTCTCGGAACTTATCCCGGTGTTTCCAACAAAATAGTTGGATTTGTAGACAGCAAACTAGGTGGTGGTTGGGGCGCAGGTTTTGAAGCGAATATTGAGCAAGCGATCACATTCCTGACAAATAATTTTCTTCCCGATGACGAAATCTATGTGTTTGGATTTTCGCGGGGAGCGGCACAGGCGAGAGGTATGACGCTCTTCATTGATTGGATGGGAGGGTTGCCGCTCAAAGCCGATGCCTATTACGTACCCCTGTTTTTCAGGCATTATCTGGAAACAAAGGGGAGCGGGAAACCAGAAGATGTCCGCAGTTCGTCAGGTGATGTACCGGTCAAACGAATTGTACCAGCTAAAATCACTTATCTTGGTGTTTGGGACACTGTCATGGCACTGGGGTCAAGGTTTCTGGCAAAGTCAGGTACCTCAGTGGATGCGAGATCATTCCATGTTGAACCCAATCCTGCCAAGTGCGTCCTGAACGCCCGGCAAGCGCTGGCTATTGACGAGCAGCGCTATGATTTCCGACCAGAAGTCTGGCGTGGACATGACAATCATCAAACCTTGTCGCAACGTTGGTTTGCCGGCGTTCATTCCAATATCGGCGGCAGTTACAACCACGATGGCTTGGCCAATCAGGCATTTACCTGGATGTGGAAAGAAGCCCAGTCGCTGGGACTGGCAATTGATGAGAAGTTTGCAAAGCACTACGGCCCCTACCCTCAAGACCAAATCCATACGTCCAAGACAACAATGTACAAGGCTCTGGAGCTGATCAGATTCAAGCGAAACAAGGGGATCAGATCATTGGTCGGATATAAGTCTGAAGCCTGTCTCGAACTGGATAAATCAGTGATCTATCGTATGAGCGCTGACTTGAAAATACACAAGAGAATGAAATTGTATCGCCCAAAAAATGTGATCGAGCTTTTACGTCAGCATAAACAAGATCTAGATGGCTATTTGACTTCGTTGGGACTTGAACTAGACGATAACCCAATTCCGGAAGATGTACTCAAGCTACTATAACCATTGCCGGATAGTTAACTGGCAACCAGCCCAACTACATGGAGGATTATTGTTAACTGGTGTTGTGCCATCAAATCGTATGCCAACATGCCCGAATCCCGTCTCATCTCGAAGCGCTGTATGCGCGTGACGTTTCCAGTTTTTGCGATATGCATGGACGGTTGGATCAAGGGGATGCAGGTAAGAGTTTGCGGTACCGTAGGAATAGATAAGATGACTTCTTGTTACGCGATGGGGAACTGGAATATTCGTGATATCTGATTTCCCGCCATGATGGGGCACCATTAGATGATCTATGGTTTCGTCTGATGAGAGCAAGTTAGTTATTGACGCATCACCCGGCAGTAGAATTTTGATCGGATCATCTCCCATTTTGAGGGCCAGCCCAGATTCATTTCTATTATTTGGCGTTCCTCCGGCTCTAAAGATGATGCCCTCATCTCTTCCAATCGGGACTAAGGATATGTTGTAGTCCCACCAAAGACAGGTGGCATCATTTGCCAGAAGTTCGGCGATAAACCGGGAGTGCACTGCACCTAATGCTCCGGCTTCGCGCTGAATTGGCAAAATCCAAGTTTTGGAAAGCGCGCGTCTGTCGCGCAATGCAGAAGACCAATGGTCCCAGTCCCAATGTGTCAGAACAATTGGTGGATTGTTGGTAAAGCAAAAATTCTCAAGATGCCCTGGAAAGCTTCGCCAATTTGCGATAGCAGAACCGCCAAGATCGAAGTAGAGAACAGGCATACAATTATCGTCTAACAAAGAGGTTGCTGCGCCTTGACCGACATCGTAAATAGCTGCAGCTTCTATATCGCGGACATTAGAAAGTGCGTCAATAATTTCTATTTCTGAACTACCAGTTATCCCGGTCCATCCGGCAATTTTATTCAAAAATTCCTGAAAATAAGGCGTCACTGGTTGGGCGCCGATAAATCCCCGTTCTGTTGGATCACTAAACAGATTATGATATTGATGGACTATGGCGTCATGATCAATGCCTCCCAGATCTATAAAAAACCATTGCCCTCTCAATGTGTCAGGCTTAATAAATTCGCTAAAAAAAAGCATTGGGGCTTCGATAATCGAAACTTTATAATTATACGAATAATCTTTATTTTGCCACAGCGGCCTATCATCCTGTGTCTCGGAAAGTTCATTAATCAGTGCCGCGTCGATACAATCGAAAATAATTTGCGTATCCTCGTGTCTATCTTCCGATCCACCAGGTTCTATATGGTCGATAATTGCATAAACCGGGCGCGGTTCTGGCGCTTTGGGATGCTCGCCTTCTCCTTTGTGGTAATCAAACATTCTTATTCATCCGAAATAGTGAGATCGAAATAGAGATCATTTTTGTCAAGCCGCTGGGTGAATTTCTTCCACTCGCCAGCGCTCACATAAGATGGCTTCTTTGCCGAATTGATATTCGTCTGAAGGACCCGTCCACGCGCATTGTCTTTCAACGCCTCATCTATCGCTTTGAGTGGGTGACGCCATGGCCAAGGTCGTCGCGCCAGAGCCCATTTCTCGTTAGAGGGTATCATTGCGACGAATTCATTTTGCATTTCTCCAAGCCCCATCCAACCAAGGTTTGGAAACTCATCAGCAGCTGTGCCTTTCAATGTCGCATTGTGGCTTCCATGATGACCAACTTTATAAAAAACCGTACGCGCCAACAGGTCTCTTGCCGTTACAGTTGTTCCATTCCCTAATGTCCATGAGAGGTCTTTCCACGAAATCCAGTTTCCTCTTTGGGCATCACCTGTGAAGAAAAGAACCTTACCTGTCTGGGGTAATTCAATAGCAATTACTAAGCTTGTGTTGTTCACTTCGCTATTGAGGCGAAGCGCCAATTGCTCCGTTGGCTGCATCCAATCTGATCCGATGGATTGCCAGTCTTCTTCTGCTGGCTCATCCGATTTGACATAATACTTGGAATAGAAGTCCCTCTGGGCTGCATTCAGTCCCGCAGGCCTTCTCTTAGCCCTCAACTTGGATCCATGTCTGGCGTTAAACGGAGATGATGGATCGGCGGATGAGGTTAGTGACGCTGCTGAAAAGAGGCTTCTAGCGGGGCCATCCAGCGCCAATTTGAACTCTTCATTGGACCTTGGATCCAGGGATAGTAACAGTGCTTCGTCTTTGGGAGGTCCGAATGAATAAACCCGTGCGCCTTTTACGCCGGGCAAGAAATAAGGGCCTCGTTTAGAATTCATGAATAGCGGCTTCCCAGCTATTTTCCTCCTCAAATATCTGAGTGCTTCTTTGTTGGAGCGACCACTGAGCGCTAGAGAAAACGCTTCGTCCCGGCTTATTGGTTTATTTTCCTTTTTTGCATTCGTTTGGAGTTT
>JAAENI010000424.1 GCA_024224595.1 Hyphomicrobiales bacterium | reverse complement strand
GCAGCGTTGCCATCTTCAAGCCTGTTTCGATTGCTCGATCTGTTGCCATGACACCAGGACCACCACCGTTCGTCATAATCAAAAGGCGGTCACCATCCACCCTGATTTTTGAGGAAAGAATTTGTGTGGCTGCAAATAATTGTGATATGGAATCAGCACGTACTACACCCGCACGATCCATTGCCGCATCAAATGCATCATTGCCACCTACCATGGCACCCGTATGAGAACTGGCAGCCTTTGCACCTTCCTTGTAACGCCCGGCTTTCAGAACAACAACAGGCTTCATCCGCGACGCTGCGCGCAAGCCACTCATAAAGCCACGGGCATCATGGATACCTTCTATGTACAGTAAAATACTGCTGGTCTTTGGATCCAGTGCCAGATAATCCAGTGTTTCACCAAAATCAATATCAGCTGCATCACCCAATGTGAGCACTGTTGAAAAACCAATTTGCCGGGTGGCTGCCCAATCAAGAATTGCTGTTGCCATTGCATCGGACTGAGAAACCAATGCAACATTACCCGATCGTGCCTGATTTTTACTGAATGTTGCATTCAATCCTACTGATGGACGCATAATTCCCAGGCAGTTTGGCCCGATCAGATGAATTCCGTACTCATTGGCAACTTTTAGCAAGGCTTTTTCGAGGTGTTTGCCCTTT
>JAAENI010000423.1 GCA_024224595.1 Hyphomicrobiales bacterium | reverse complement strand
TAAAGCCCAGCGATACGGCAATTTCGATTGCGTCGCCAATATTTGGAACCAGATCAACGGCGCGATGTAAAGTGGTCTCCAGTCCGGATGCATGTTGAAGCAATGTATGCATGGTGCCTGTATCAAGATGATTATTGATCTTTAATACACCCAAAACAATACCCGCCAGTCCGGCCTCCAGAACAACATCAATATCATGGCGCATCAAATCGATCTCAGCCGAAGAATAGACAAAATTACCTGCTCTTGGCCGGATCATCGCGCAAACCGGAACTGGAATTCTAGCGGCCGATTTAATCAGTCCTGCCGATGGGGTAAGGCCACCAATGTTCAGGGCAGAGCACAATTCAATTCGATCAGCACCACCTGCTACGGCATTATTCAGCGCCACCACATCATCAACGCAGATCTCCAGTATGACGCCAGCCACATTATCTCCCCTTAACAACAGTTAGTGCATTGACCCCACAAAACCATTTCAGCAAAATTTCGTACGTAAATAGTCAACCAATGCATTCATCTGCGGTTTTCTCCCGCATACCTTTTCCATCAGTTGGGGTGCCTCGTAGACATTTCCATGGCGGTGGATATTTTCACGCGACCAATTCAAAATTTCTGCCAACTCTCCTCTGGCAATTTGCTCATCCAGATTGCTGATTTGCTGGCCCATCAACTGATACAATTCACCCGCATAAATGTTGCCCAGTGAATAAGTTGGGAAATAGCCAAAAGCACCAAAAGACCAGTGGACGTCCTGCAACAATCCGTTTGAAGGCTTATCCACCTCCAGACCAAAGTCAGCCGAAAAACGATCATTCCATGCTGCTTCAATATCATCTACCTGCAGGTCCCCGGCAATCAATGCCTGCTCCAGATCGAATCGAAGCAGGATATGGAGATTGTAATGAATCTCATCAGCTTCCGTGCGAATAAATCCGGTTGATACCTGATTGACCAGGGCAAATAACTCTTCAGGAGAATCCAACCCGATATTACCAAAAATCTCACGCATCATTGGATACAGCCATTCCATAAAAGGTCGCGAGCGCCCAATCTGGTTTTCCAGCAACCTGCTTTGGCTCTCATGAATACCCATTGAAGCATAACCACCAGCCGGCGTACGGTCCATTTCCGGCGCCCGACCCTGTTCATAATTTGCATGTCCGATTTCGTGAACCGTTGAATAAATACAATCAAACGGATTTTCGACATCCACTCGCGTTGTGATGCGTGAATCGCTGCGGTAGCCTGATGAAAACGGATGCACCGAATTATCAATTCGCCCCGCATCCAAATTATAGTTGAACACCTGTGCCAGGTGACTAGCGAGCTCCATTTGTTTGCTCTCGCTAAAGTCTCGTTCAAACTGTTTGACCGGTTTAGGTTCTGCCATAATCTCCCCACGCAGAGTGATCAGCTGGGGTCTTAACTGATCAAACATCCCGATGAGTTCAGTCGAACTCATCCCCGGTTCGAATTCTTCAAGCAAACCATCATAAAGACTTGCTCCCTCAGTCTTCAGGCATTTTGCTTCCTCTGTCTTCAGGGAAACTATGTTCTGCAATGCAGGCAGGAATGCCGCTACATCCTCATCCTTGCGTGCTTTTACCCAAATACCCTGGCCAAGCGCAGAAGATCGAGCCAGCTCCTCTGCCAGTTTTGTAGGTATTTTTACTGCTCTTTGATACGTGCGCAAGGCCTCGCGAACATTGGCCTTTTGTTCATCATTCAGTAAAGCCTCATCAGTTTTTGCACACCATTCAGCAATTTTGGGGTCAATATTTCGGTTATGAATGATTGCCGCCAAAGTTGCGGATTGTTCAGCTCTGGCTCCAGCACCATCTTTTGGCATCACAGTTTCCTGATCCCAGGAAAGCAGGCCGGATATCTGATTTAACGCAATCGTCTGTTTAAGATAATCAATTAGATTGTTGTAAGCGTTCTGGCTTTGCACGAGAAATTTCTCCAAATTGATTCACTACTTGTGTGACTATATGCCACCAATAGAACTTATTATGCCAATCACAGCGAGTCTGCACAAAACTTCGCATGCTGTTGGGTGAGATTATTATGTTCATCAGACCATATTCAGGCTGACAACCACTGGACAATGGTCTGAAGACTTCGGCCTGTCCCAACCTACACGCGGATAACGGTCCACATCCTGCCCCGGGGGAAATACGGTGCGATAAGGTTGACCGCTTCGAATAATGTCAGGGATGGCATTTTGATTAAGTCTGGCAATCGAAGGTGAGGCAAGCAGATAATCCAACTGACATAAATGTTGCTCCTGTGGGCCCCTGGTATGATAAAGAGTCCATTGATCGAGTTTTTCACGCCGCTCCATAAGATCGATACAAAACCCTTCATCCAACAACTGATTGATCGCACTCGTTTCAGCTTGTTTCCATTTGAACCGGTGCTTTTGGCCCACTGCTCCCGCTACAATAATTCGAGAGCGATAATCGTTCAAATCACCACATATCAGCCAACGTTTATTTTCCGTCTTTCCTTTGAACTTCTGATTAATTATTTGCCGTACAGCTTTTGCTTCAGCCATGCGCACAGGCATCGTATATTCGCGTCCATCTATGCCATTTTTCCCAGGCCCCATCGATTTAAAGTGCACAACAAACAGCGTTAATGGTCTGCCACCAATTTTGAAATCAATTTCCAGACAATCACGCCTGAATATTTTTTCATGTCGTTCTTCACCCATCTCTTTCAGAGCGGTGTTGTGTAAACCCGCATCACCATAGGTCAGTTGAGCGTGTGAGCGCATATTGACGAATTCGATCTTCTGTCCATCGGCGGTTTCTTCTCGCGCCATCACGGCAACATCAATCCCGCGACCATCATTTCCCTCAATCAGATATTTTTGCCGGTATCCACGACCAACCATTTTAAACATATAGCCATATTCAAAACTGTTTAGCGCCTGAATATTTTCCACTTCCTGCAAACACACAATATCTGCCATCGTCTCGGCGATCGCCAATGCAGTCAGCTGCATTGTATCATCAGTGTGGGCAATCACCCGGGCTTCCTCCAGCCTTCTATACTGCTCTTCATCCTCCACTTTAACCATCTGAATGATACGGTCCTTGCGCAGATCATTGCGAAAACCCGAAAAATGAGCCCGGAGGCCCCCCCGGAACGAACAGGC
>JAAENI010000422.1 GCA_024224595.1 Hyphomicrobiales bacterium | reverse complement strand
TTATCAGTTACATAGCGGCCCATCCGCAGTCTGGTGCAATTATGCAGGGCACCGGTGGTATCCGAAAACTTCGGTGGGCATCTAGTAGCAAAGGGAAAAGTGGTGGTGTTCGCGTCATTTACTACTACCACAACGAATCGATTCCATTATTCCTGCTAACCGTATTCGGCAAAAGCGAGAAAGCCAATCTTTCCAAAGCCGAACGGAATGAATTTGCCAAGTTCACGAGTATCTTGGCCAAGAACTACGGTGGAAAAAATGTCTGAAATATTCAACAGCATCAAACAGGGCCTGGAAGAGGCTGTAGCGTACTCCGATGGAAAATGTCCTAAGGCTGTAGTGCATGAATTCTCACCAATTGATGTAAAAAACGTCCGATCAAAAATGGGCATGAGTCAAAATGAATTTGCATCGGCATTCGGCATCAGCGTCAGCACATTAAGGCACTGGGAACGGGGAGATCGTGTGCCGCATGGCCCGGCTCTGGTTTTACTCAACGTGGTTGAAAAAGAGCCTCAGGCTGTACTTAAGGCCTTGGCGGGCTAATCCGTGCTAAGTTAGCTCCACAGGAGTCGACTGTCAGCCCTTGATAAACTACGGCCATGCCGTATGCTGTGACACATGATAACGATTATCGAATCACCAATATTCACGCGATTCTGGCCGGACTATTGGTGCGAAGATGAACGGGGCGAGTTTGCTGCGTGGTTGGCTGAGAATCCTGACACGGGCGATGTAGTTCCAGGTTCGGGTGGGATCCGAAAAGTCAGGTGATCTCGAAAAGGGCAAGGTAAACGAGGCGGTGTACGGGTTGTGTACTTCACTGCACCGACAAAGGGTCTAATTTGGCTTCTGACCATCTATGCCAAATCAAACAAAGGAAACATCCCGGCCCATATCCTCAAGGCATTGAAGGAGGAACTAGTCGATGGTTATGAATGAGAAGCAGCTTCTTGAACGTGATTCGAAGCGAGATATATGGCAGGAAACCCTGGATGCAGTTCGTGATATTAAGGCGGGAAACGTAGGCTACGTCCAAACGGTTGAGATCTTGCCAGTTGTGGAAGCTCGTCAAAAAACGGGGTTATCTCAATCGCGCTTCGCAGATTTGCTGGGTGTATCCGTACGTACATTGCAGGATTGGGAACAAGGGCGGCGCAAACCAAGCAGAGCAGCAATGTCTCTTATCCAAATAGCCAAGCAACGACCGGATGTATTGCATGAAATATTCGGGTGAAAATTGGGCTAACAAGTAGGTAAACATGGACGCCAAAACCCTGCGCCGGTCGTTACCTTTGGCGTTGAGGCTGTAGAAAAACCCATAAAGGAACCTGCTTGATGATAAAATGGGCTATCTACAAAAGAGTTCAACATCATGCCTCGATTCATTCCATATGATCACAATCAAAGCACGATGCTGGTGATAAATTTCAAGGACCAGCTTCAAGCGGGCACGTTTGAATTTGCCTTAAATCATCTGATCGAAACGCAGTTGGATCTCTCCATATTTCATCCTCGTTTTCATAACGACGATACGGGTCGACCGGCTTATAATCCAGCAGTACTGTTGAAAATCATATTATTTGCCTATTCCAAAGGCATCACCTCCAGTCGCGAGATTCAATGGTGCTGTGAAACCAATGTTATTTTCAAAGCCCTGTCCTGTGATAGCGTGCCACATTTCACCACCATCGCATCCTTTGTTAGCAGCAGGCCATTGAGAAGCTATTTGAACAGGTTCTTCTGACCTGTCATCAACAGGGGCTTCTGGGCAATGAACTGTTTGCCCTGGATGGCTGCAAGATGTCATCGAACGCGGCCAAAGAATGGTCGGGCACATTCAAAGAATTGGAGCAGAAACGGGATACGTTAAAACGCCAAATCCAGCATCAGATGAAACGACACCAGCAGCAGGATCAGTTGGAGTTGGGGGATGATGATGCAGCCGAACGTATTCAACAGACCATTGATACGCTAAATGCAGCCAGTAAGAAGATTGCACACTTTCTCGATACCCATGAACCACGAATGGGACAGGGCAAAAAAAAGAACGAGGTCAAAAGCAACATAACAGACAACCCGTCTGCCAAGATGACCACCAGCAAAGGGACGATACAGGGTTATAACGGCGTAGCGATGGTGGACAAGAAGCACCAGGTTATTATTGACGCTCAAGCCTTTGGTGCTGGTCAGGAACAACACACGCCGAAGCCGGTCACTCAATCAGTTAAAGAGACCTTCCAACGTCTGGGTATCAGCCAGAACATTTATGCTGATGATGTGATTGTAACCGCCGACACAGGCTTCGCTAACGAAGCCAATATGAAGTATCTGCACGGGCAAGGCATCAATGCCTGCATCCCTGATAATCAATTTCCCAGTCGTGACCCAAAGTTTTCAGATCAGAAATCAAAATACGGAAAGCGGCATCAGCACGGCAAACGAAAAACACCGGGATGGTTTGCGGCAAGTGAGTTTGATTTTGATCCGGTAACAGTCAGTTGCCGCCGTCCAGCAGGCGAATCGCTGAGCTTTCGACACCGGAGATGCGACAAGCAAGGCAATCTCAAAGCATACTTTAAGGGTCGACTGAACCAGTGTCGCCATTGCAGAATGAAGTATCGATGCATGAGAAACCCATCATCAGCTGATCACCGCAAAGGCAATGGTCGACAAGTCTCATTTTTGCTTGGTAAAAGTGAGCGTAAAGCCAGCTATACAGATTGGATGAAACACCGGGTAGACAGTCAGAAAGAAAACAAATATACAGTCACCGAATGTCGGTCATGGAATCCGTCTTTGGTAATATTGGTACCAACAAGAGGTTGAGTCGATTCAGCTTACGAGGCCGAGACAAAGTTGAAGGGCAATGGCGCTTGTATGCGCTGGTCCACAACATCGGGAAACTCAGTCATTATGGTAACGGAATGACGCATTGAGGGTGGGTACGGGACAGAAAAAAAAAATAAATGCGATTATGTAGCCAGATATAAAGCAAATGATGATTACAGCCAAAAGTATGTACTGCATGATTTTAAGGATAAAAAAAAAAAAAAAAAATCACAATTTATG
>JAAENI010000421.1 GCA_024224595.1 Hyphomicrobiales bacterium | reverse complement strand
TCATAGCAGTGAATCACCCGGCGTAGCAGATCCTGCCCGAGACGGGCACCACTGCCATCGTCACCGACCATAAACCCCCAGCCACCAATATTTTTTTCCACACCATGGTAACGCCCACTGTAAAATGAACCGGTACCCACCACTGCAATACAGCCGTCTTCATCGCCGAGTGCTCCTCGCAATGCTGTTGATCGGTCGTCGGTGACAATACTACTTTGAAACGGCAGCGACGCTTGCATTTGTTTGTCGAATTCTCCTACATTTGCACCTGCCAGGCCTAACGCACAAATTGAATCATTGATTGAATCCTGATCAAGTCCGGCAATACGCCAAGCCGAATGAATAGCGCTCAGTATATTCTCGCGAGCCTGAGTAAAATCTGTTGCAATGTTCGCAGGCCCGCTTTGCGCACGTGCCAGAATAATGCCTGATGTGTCTGTCACAGCAGCGCGACATCCGGTGCCGCCCCCGTCGACTGCAATTAAGTAGTTCAAATCATTCTGCCCAAAAAATAATACATAAGCAATACCAATTAATCATCATGAGGTGAATTATAAGACAAATTCCAAATAAAAAGCAAATATTCAGCTATTTTGGTTAGATTATAAGAAAATAGTAGACATATGGTATTTCATTGGTATTATGTTGGTAACTAAAGGAGATTAAATGCACTTGCGTCAAACTGAACAGCAACATGACAGGGCAGCCG
>JAAENI010000420.1 GCA_024224595.1 Hyphomicrobiales bacterium | reverse complement strand
ATAATATCGCTCCGGTGTATATTGTTGCCGCCACTGATCTGCCCAATGTCGATGTGGTTGATTTATTGGCGGGTATCAAATCGTCCATGCCCTTGGTCCAGATTGTCGTTTTGACCAATGAAGATGACAAAAGCGATGTCATGGAGCGATTGAGAACCGATGCATTTGCATATCTATCGAAACCGGTCAACTCCATGGAACTGGAATTGACCTTGGAGCGCGCCCGTCAATGGGTCCATTTACAAAAAAAATTGAACAAATATACCAGCAAACTGGGAGACTTGCATAGCGCATCGACAATGTATCAGCAGTTGTTCAATGAAGTTCCTTGTTATATTTCCGTGCAGAATCGTCAATTTCGTATCACGGCAAGCAATCGGCTGTTCAAGAGTCATTTTGGAGACGGTGTCGGGGAGTATTGTTATGAGGTTTATAAACATAGGAACGGACCATGCCTGGTTTGTCCTGTGGCTGAAACCTTCGAAGATGGAAAACCGCACTCCACGGAAGAAATCGTGACATCGAAAGATGAGGAGCAATTCAACGTCCTGACCTGGACTGCGGCGATTCGCGACGATAACGGTGTGATTACGCAGGTCATGGAAATGTCTACCAATATTACCTTGATAAGGCAACTTCAAACCCACCTGGAATTTTTGGGAATGATGCTCGGATCGATGTCACACGGTGTGAAAGGGATGTTGACGGCCCTGGATGGTGGAATCTACCAGCTTGAAACCGGGTTGAAACGTAATGATGAAGAACGTATCGCAAATGCTTTCGAACTGGTCAAACAGATGTCTGAGCGTATCAAAAAAATGGTGCTGGATATCTTGTATTACGCCAAATCCCGTGAACTCGAATACCAGAAATGTGATATCAGTTCCTTTATTTTGACCATCTGTTCCACTATCGAGCCTTTGGCTGAAAAACGCCAGGTTCAATTCGTCCATCATATCGAGGGTGCCGGGCATTTCGATGTGGATCCGAATTGGTTTCAATCTGCGATAGTCAATATCCTGGAAAATGCGGTCTATGCTTGCGCGACCGATACCGGCAAGACTGAGCATAGGGTGAATTTTGATGTCT
>JAAENI010000419.1 GCA_024224595.1 Hyphomicrobiales bacterium | reverse complement strand
TAACTCGGCGGACCCGATCGGGAGATATACTTGGGCCAAACCAACGCGTTGATGTTAATACTGCACTAAAAGCGATGACCATCTGGCCTGCTTGGCAACACTTTGAAGAGGAAGACAAAGGATCAATCGAGGTTGGAAAGTTGGCTGATTTTGTACTTCTTTCAGACGACCCAACAGCCGTTGATCCAGATACTTTGGACCAGTTACGCGTGATGGTAACCATCAAAGAGGACAAAGTTATCTACAAAGCGGCGACAGGGGATCAGGATGCCGACTCGAGGCAGTCCCCCTTCATGAGTGATCCGGTGACTGCGCATCGGTTTTTGCATGCCATGTATCGAGGTGCAGGCGTGGAGAAATCTATCGTAAGGTGTTTTCTGCGAGAGGAATTATGTCAGCAGTTAGCCAAACAATAAAAAACGTTTTGGATGATACATCTACACGATGCTTTGAAAATTAAACGCCTTTTGGCTTAAATGATTCCGGAATTATTGAGTTTAGCGATTTTGTATTCAGAATACGTGCCAAGAGTCGCCTTCAAACAGATTTAGCTTTGGAGATGTAACTGTTAGTTTGAGCATCAAGGTTTAAGTAATCGCGCGAAAGTGCGATAATTTTCGAACGCTGTATTGTCTGAAATAAGCCGATCTAAATATCCCTCATACTTTGTATGCCAGAAAAATTTCGGTTTGTGGTAGTGTAAGAAGTACGCATCAATGCTGTCGATGCGTGCAACGGCGCGTTCAGCGCGTTCGGCCAAATCCGACGGTAAGGGGTCACGGTTGTAAGGGCGTGAAAGGGATAGGTTCCATTCTATTGGTAAGGCAGTCCACCTTAATTTGGCTCGCGCAATACATATTGGAAACGATACTTGATCTAGCCAAGGACGTGTCTTCATGATGGCGCTGCTACTATCAAGATCCTGCGCGGTCTGTAACCAGAGCTCACCGAAGCTTTCGGATCTATTGGGAAGTACGTTTGGAAATGCCAAAACGCCACCGTTGAAATAGGGTTCAGATTGACCCCCAGTTTTTACAAGGCGCACTCGGCTGGTTGGGACATCCATAGCAAAATGCCCATACGCTTTCTCCCAACTATCACCATTCCCAGCAGGCCAGGAACGCATACCTTCGGGTGCGGCCAAAACAGTGTCCGCGATCCCAACTTCTCTTAGGGGAAAGCGTTTCCAAGCTACAATGTCTGTATCGAGAAATAGGGTGTATTTGGTTTCACGTGGTTCTGCGGCGGCGAGGATTTTGTTGCCTTGGCGATAATTTGGTTCAAAACGTCTGGTAGCGTCAAAATAACGCAATTCAATTCGGTATTTTGTGAAAATCTCCCGCACCATTGGTGGGATAAGTTGTTCCTTTTTATCTGGGCAATAGGCGATCACATGTGCATCGGGCATGTATTGTCTTAGTGAGATAACAAGTGGGACCGCTTCGGCAATCAGTTGAGGCGGATCGATGACAAAAATAATCGAAGAACTCATTTTGGTCTCAGTTCAATACAATTCGTTTTGTTTGAAGGTTAATGCTTCTCTTCATGATAATGTAGCCTTTTGACGTGTTGGGTCTTTTCAGTTTCGAACTTAAAGTTTGGTACACTTCAAAGTGTCGGTCAGTGCCGTTGCCAACAGCTGAGCCCACTGCGTCTGACCCTCTGCCGTTTCTATCAAATCCTGACGTAGTTCAATCAAAGCATTAAGACGGTTTTGTTGCAAAGCATGCTGATCAATGCTGTCACCGGGCAAGTGACCTGCGTAGGGTTCATTGTCTCCAATTGTCAAACCATGTTCCTGCCGAAGCCTTTTAATCAGTGAAATGCCAAGCTGACCTCTGCCAGCCGCATGTAAAACTCCAATTTCCCACGGTCGAGGTGCGCGTCCAATTAGCTGAGGTGAAAAAGAATGCATGGCTATAATAATAGGGTCGTCACGGACGCTGGCGAGTTCTGCAAGTGCATTGTGGTAGGGTTGATAATAATGTTCAATCCGCCGTTTTTTTTCTTTGTCGTCGACAGCCCGATTGGCTGGAATGATGGTTCCATCATATAGATGCATTACTAAAGTTGGGTCGTCGATACCTCGATTGGGATCAATCACGAGACGAGAGAAATTAGAACAAATGACTGGGGCATTGAGCAATTCACCCAAGATTAGGGCCGTACTCTGAGCACCAATATCATATGCGATGTGTCGGTTCATATTCGCTGTACCTATACCAAGATCGCCACCGTTGATTTCAGGAGGAACAAAGTTCGAGGCATGGTCACAGGTGATGAGCCAGCGTGATCGTCGAATACTGCCAAATATGGAGAAAGATTGGTGCGTCATTAGCCGTCGTAACCTCAGTTAATGGATTATGACAGATAAACGCGAATAATGTTTACCCAAAAGCGCAACTTGACTGTGTTAGCGTTAACACATAGCAAGGGGCCAATTATTTAGTGGGTTATGACTGAACTAGCGCAATGACGGATTATGAATAAATGAGACGCTTGAGAAATGTGAAAATAGTTGCCACGCTGGGACCGTCTTCGGAAACTTACGATATGATCCGGGCCT
>JAAENI010000418.1 GCA_024224595.1 Hyphomicrobiales bacterium | reverse complement strand
GGTCGCAGGTGCGAGTGCGGTTGCAGACACGGTTGAACTTGCCACTTGCAAACCTGCCACTTGCCACAAACATCGACAAAAAGTTGTCGATAATTTTGAGTAAGCGCCTAAGACAGAATAACTTGCCGAATTGCTCCCTGAAATGGCGGAAGAGTTCCGCAAGTTATTGAATTCTCTGTCCTAAGCCTGTTGCATTCGTTAGAGGCAGCTAGATTTGCAGGCTTTCCACTGCCTCCATAATCAGACTCAGACGCTGATGCGGATCGATAATGTCTGCGCAGACAATCTCTCTCACGACACAGCCATCTCTCAGAAAAACGGTCCTGTCCGCATATGAGGCAGCACGGGCGTCATGGGTAACCACAATCACTGTTTGATCCATCTCATCGCAAGAAGTGCGCAACAAGTCCATAATGACTGCGCCGGTTTTGGAATCCAAGTTACCGGTGGGCTCATCAGCCAAAACCATGGCCGGCTCCGTAACAAGCGCCCTGGCAATCGCTACTCGTTGTTGTTCACCACCAGATAACTGATCGGGTTTGTGATATCTTCGATCTGATAGTCCAACTAGTTCCAAGAGCGCCGTGATACGATCATTATAATCTCTTAGTTTTTTTCCATCGATGATCAGGGGAAGGGCAATGTTTTCTTCTGTATTGAGTGTAGGTAGCAAATTGAAAAACTGGAAGACAAACCCTATGTGGTGCCGCCGCACTAACGTGACCTCATTATCATCCATCATCGACAAGGCCTGTCCCGCCAGTGTGACTTCGCCATCACTCGGTTTATCTAGCCCACCCAAGAGATGTAGCAGTGTCGACTTGCCACTGCCAGAAGGTCCCATAATCGCCACAAACTCCCCCTTTTGTACGACAAAGTCAACTCCTGCCAAAGCATCGACAGCATGTGCTCCCAAAATATATTGCTTCCTAAGATTATTTGTTTCGAGAATCGCCATCTCGTGTTTTTGTCGTATTTTTAAAGAGTGTTTCTACAGATAGCAGAGAGAAATCCTACATTTTGTTTTCTATCTATTGTGTGACATTTTCTCATTTTTATGATGCTATTAGCATCGAAACTGGCTGAAAATCACGATGTATGATGATAAATCCTCTGATGATAGAGATTTCAATAAGGGTAATTATCAAGATATTTATAGGTATACGAGTACGATTCCTCCAATCATGCTAGGTGCAATTCACATCCTTTGAAGGTCGATATGCCAGCGCAAATGATTAGGGCAATCGCATCTAATATGTCAAGTAAAATGGCAATCTTAATCGATTTAGTGAGTAACCTTGGTGATTTGACCGGCTCACACCGACAATTGCATGAATTCTCGGTGCAACTCAGGTGTATTCGGATCGGTATGCCGCCAATGCAATTTCACTGAACTGAAGTTTATTCTGTATGAGTTTAAAATCACTTTAGAAAATTTTGTGTAATCGCTTATTTGCCGAAGATTAAGATGCGATTGCCCTACGCAAATGATCGCATAAGCACAGAGGATTGTACCTTTTATGGCAGTTCCGCAAAAGTCGGCAGGTCGCTTCAGCCGCAGCAATTCCAAATATGAACCTTCTGGAGTGTCCCTGTCCCTAAAAAAGGGCAATTGTTCACCCTCAGTGGGGAACTGATCGCAATCTCGCACCTAAATTGAG
>JAAENI010000417.1 GCA_024224595.1 Hyphomicrobiales bacterium | reverse complement strand
ATTCATCATTCTCTTTCCGCAATTCAAAATATATTCAACAAAATGGCTTCCCCCATTGCTCACAAATCAAACGCCAGTGCATTTGATTGTGTCTGTATTCATATTCATAGTACTGATTTCGCCATCGATACTAGAAAACCGAATGAAAGTGACATTAAGATCTTCCATCTTGACGATTTACCGCTAGACCGTTTCTTGTATCTGCCGCATCCAATCGTGCACGCATTTACAATAATCATTGCCAAAGGCGAACGACCATTTCTTCCGGCAATAGGCAAATTTGGTCACTACATGCCTGCAATGTAAGAACAACCTTTCCGACAGTTGTTTCTTCGCTGACTGCACTTTCAGCCAAATCGCTACTTCATGTGAAGTTTGCTTCATATAAGGCCATTGGTTTATCATTAAATTTCAATGACTTAACCAGAGATTCAGGGTAAACTTTGCTGGGAACCTCTTTGCCCCCCACAAACATCTGCGTCGGAATGAAATAGTCTTCCAATGGGATATTTGCGTTGATATGCCACCCCTTCTTGACTCCAATTACGAACTCGACTTTATTTTTCGACCAGTCAATAGTTGCAGCAACACGCACCGCACCACCTCCAAGAAACCGAATATTACCCGTGTCACCGTGCGAGAGCGCCTGAGCCGCCATCAGACTATAACCACTCGAAACAGGTGACGATAATATATATCCTGACAATGCAGCCGCCAGTAACGTAGCCTTGCGTGAAAAATCGGAATTCTTAAAATGTTTACTTAACCCCGATAACATCGACAATGTCAGCGCATTGCCGGACGGGATTTCATTATCATCATAAGGAATAAAACTGCCAATACCGTCATCAGAGGCACTCATATTAAAGGCGCTGTTTTTCTCATCAATTCTGTTACCATAACGCTTCATTGTTTCAACAGCAATTTCACTGGCAACTTCAAGATACTTTGACAGATCACGTCCGGCCGGCGCGTAGTCATACAACGCTATCAGCGCATTGCCAAAGCCTGCATGATCCGGCAATTGCGCGTCCACGCCAATTTTACCTTCATAACTGACTCGTTTCATACCCTTTTCACCCATCATTTTACTGATGATATATTCAGTTGCGTCCTCTGCAGCTTGAAAATAGTCTGGTCTCGAAAAGGCTTGTGATGCTTCAGCCAGGGTTTCAATCATCATTGCATTCCAGGCAACAACAATCTTCATATCCTTGTGAGGTGCAGAACGGCTTTTTCGCGCCTGGTATAATTTCAAATATATTCGATCCAACCGACGCAAATACTCATCTTCGCTGATGCCAATTTTTTCTGCGGCTTCAGAAGGTAAAGAACTCATGTGTAACACATTGGCGCCTTCAAAATTCCCCTCGGGCGTTACACTAAGAACATTCATGGCAAATGTTGCCTCATCACCAAGTGCTTTCGACAATTGTTCTGGTGTCCAGATATAAAAATACCCTTCTCCCTCCTCGCCCGAAACATTCAGGGAATCGGCATCTTCAGCTGAATAAAACCCACCCTCATCATCCCGCATTTCACGCAGAACATAGTCAAATGTACGAATTGCAGCGTGTTTGAAACGAACTTTTCCGGATGCCAGCCAGGCCTTGACCAGAAGACGTCCAATCATCGCCTGATTGTACAACATCTTTTCAAAATGCGGCACATGCCATTTTGCATCAGTACTATAACGATGAAAACCACCACCAACATGATCATGAATGCCGCCCTTAAGCATGCCATCCAGTGCATTAGTCACGGTTTCGAGCAGGTCCACATCACCATCGCGTTCGGCTTGATCCAGCATGAATAGCAATGTTGATTCCTGAGGAAATTTTGGCGCAACACCAAACCCACCGTTAAATTCATCAATTTCCGAAAGCAAGGATCTGGCGGCTGTACGAATAGCTTCCGGCGTAAGGTCTTTGGCAGCTTCGCTGCGATTCATATAATTCCTGACGATACCCGCGATTCGCTTACCCTCATCGCGTACTTCATTATTCTGGTCCTTCCAAAAACCATTAACCTGGTTCAGGACACTTGTGAAAACATCGGGTGGAAAATAGGTGCCTGCGTAAAACGGATTGCCATCTGAAGTTAAGAACACAGAATTTGGCCAACCACCATTTCCGGCTACCACCTGGGTTACCAGCATAAACTGCTCATCCAGGTCGGGGCGGCGTTCGCGATCAATCTTGATCGAGATGAAATTTTCATTGAGAAATTTACCGATTTTTTCATCATCAAAGCTCTCACCTGCCATAACATGGCACCAGTGGCAGGTTGAATAACCGATAGACAGGAATATAGGTTTGTTCTGCGCTTTAGCTTTATCAAGCGCTTCGCGTCCCCATGGATACCAATCGACGCTGTTATAAATATGCTGCTGCAGATACGGGGATTCTGCCCCCAAAAGGTGATTGGCTTTACGACCCTTGTTATCTGTTCCTGCGGCTTCTAATTCACCAGTACCAATCATGAAAAACAATACCAGAACCGCCTTTGATAGCAAATTGAAACTCACCACACTCTCCTGTGCCATTATTTGGCTTACTATATTGCAAATGAGCGCGGAGAATAAATCACGAAAGCGCGAGCAATAGTCTAAGGGGAACTCACTCAATCAACCCTTTAGTTCAATGAGTTTCTACCTTATGCCAAAGCTGCAATATCCCCGCGAGACCAGGCTTCTTTGGTCAACAGACGAAATTCTTCAAAACGGTTTTCTGAGATTGACTGACGAATTTCAGCCATTAGCGTTTGGTAATAAGCGAGGTTATTCCAGGTCAATAACATACCACCCAAGGCTTCATTGCATTTAACCAGGTGGTGTAGATATGCTCGTGAATAGTCACGTGTTGCCGAGCAGTCGGATTCGATGTTCAGCGGGCGATTATCCTCAGCATGTCTCGCATTTTTCAAATTTACTTTGCCATATCGGGTATAGGCAAGCCCATGTCTACCTGCTCTTGATGGCATGACACAGTCAAACATATCGATTCCACGGCCCACACTTTCCAATAGGTCGTCAGGTGTCCCGACACCCATCAGGTAACGAGGTTTTTCATCGGGCATCGCCGGGCAGGTTTCGTCAAGCATGGCTAGCATGACTTCCTGTGGTTCTCCCACTGCAAGTCCTCCCACAGCGTATCCTTTAAGTTCCATTTCGGCCAATCTTTGTGCTGAGCGAATGCGTAACTCCGGTTGATCGCCACCTTGTACAATGCCAAACAATGCCTTGGACTTTTGGTTCCCGAAAGCCACTTTGCAACGTTCCGCCCATCGAAGTGATAATTCCATCGCCCGCTCAATTTCGCTATATTCAGCCGGCAACGCAATGCACTCATCAAGCTGCATCTGTATATCAGCACCAAGCAATCCCTGGATTTCAATCGAGCGTTCTGGAGAAAGGTAATGTTTGCTGCCATCAATGTGAGATTTGAAAGTGACGCCCTTCTCATCAAGGTCTCTCAAGGCTGCAAGGGACATCACCTGAAAGCCACCTGAATCAGTTAATATTGGAAACTTCCATTGGGCAAATAGATGCAGACCACCAAGCCTCGCTACCCGTTCCGCACCCGGACGCAACATCAGGTGATAGGTATTGCCAAGAATGATGTCAGCTCCCAAATCTCTGATTTGATCCATATACATCGCCTTAACCGTGGCAGCAGTGCCAACCGGCATAAAAGCAGGTGTGCGAATTTCCCCCCTCGCAGTGGAAATTAAACCTCTTCTTGCATTGCCACTTCTGGCCAGCACCTTAAATGAAAATTCAACTTCACAACTTTCTGCATTCTGATCATCTTGGTTCATCAATTTGGAGCACCCGGAAAAAGAAGACTGGAATCACCGTACGAATAAAATCTGTAATTGTTTCTTATCGCGTGCTCATAAGCATTGTGCATGACCTCTAGCCCGCTAAACGCACTAACCAACATGAATAATGTCGATCGGGGTAAATGAAAATTAGTAATCAATAGATCAACAGCGCGAAATTTATAGCCCGGTGTGATAAATATATCTGTGGCGCCCTGCCAATCGCAAAAATTGCCATCGGGATTAATCGCGCTTTCAAGTAGCCTCAGACTGGTTGTACCAACGCTTATGATTCGCCCGCCATTTTGTCTAACTTTATTCAACTGGTCAGCAGTCTCTTTATTGATCATGCCATTTTCATAATGCATAATATGGTATCTGATATCTTTAGTCTTAACCGGTAGAAAAGTCCCGGCCCCAACATGCAGCGTGCAAAAAAGTTGTTTGATTGCCAAATCATCGAGTTTTGCAAACATATCATCACTAAAATGCAATCCGGCAGTTGGTGCGGCAACTGCACCATCATTTGCAGCATAAATGGTCTGATAATCCACCAGGTCTTTCGCATCTGGACTGCGTTTTGAGGCAATATATGGTGGCAATGGCATTTCCCCATTCACCATCATTGCAGCGTCAAGGGCAGGTCCAGATAATTCAAAATTCAGCTCAATTTCACCGTCATCGTTTTTTTTACCGACTACCGCTCGCAAAGTATCGCCAATACAAGCCCGTTCCACACAACCTGCATATCGCTCTGATCTTGTAAGAGAAAGATGATCCCCTGCCCTCAGTTTCTTAGCCCCTTTGGCAAATGCTGACCATTGATAGGCAGAAATTCTGCGATGCAGTGTCAATCCAACACGTGCGATGTTTCCATCACGCTTCCGTAGTCCAATAAATTGTGCTGGAATTACTCTGGTATCATTAAATACCAATGCGTCACCTGGACGCAAATACTCGATCAAATCACCAAAATTACGATCTTCGAGATTACTGCCGGTATTTACAACCAATAAACGTGATGTATCACGCGGCACCGCCGGACGCAGAGCAATGTTTTCTTCGGGAAGATCAAAATCAAAGAGTTTGATATCCATTGGAAATCCAATACCCCCAATAACACGAACGTTTTTCCAAAAAAAGACAGCATACTTCGAAAGCATGCTGCCTCGAGATTTTCATCCCAACACATTATCAAATGTAACTGGTGTCAAAGGTCAGCGGCAACTTTCATCGAAATAATTGAATCGGGATCAGAAACAGGTTCACCCTTTTTAATCTTGTCAACATTATCCATTCCGGTTGCGACCTTACCCCAGACCGTATACTGACGGTCGAGAAATCCGGCATCATCAAGGCAAATGAAAAACTGACTGTTAGCACTGTCCGGCATCTGGCTTCGAGCCATAGAGCAAATACCACGCACGTGAGGTTCACCACTAAACTCAGCCTTCAAATCTGGTTTTGATGACCCCCCTGTACCGGTGCCGTGCGGGCAACCAACCTGGGCCATAAAACCATCGATCACACGGTGGAAAACGATACCGTCATAAAATCCTTCCCGCGCCAATTCCTTAATTCTGGTAACGTGCCCGGGTGCCAAATCTGAACGCAGTACGATTACCACCTCACCTTTGGTCGTTTCCATAACTAGTGTGTTTTCTGCATCCTTGTATTCAGCCACTTGATTGTCCTTTCAATCTTCTCAGCACATTATTTTCTTGAATATTTAATTGATTAATCGCGAGACATCTGCATTTTGATAATTTT
>JAAENI010000416.1 GCA_024224595.1 Hyphomicrobiales bacterium | reverse complement strand
CAAAGTCGACCGTCAAAGGTGCAGAAATCGGTTCACCCGTAGCACTGCCCACACAAACCGCCATATCAGTCGTCTAATCTATTGATTTCAATAAGCAAATCAGAATTTATCAAGGCCCATTTGTCATGTCATCTGGGATATGCGGGTTGAAACTATCAGTAGTATCACAGCGTTATCTGACCGGGTGCCGTATTATTTCGCCATATTGGGCACTTGTAAAGTGGTGATGCAAATACAACGTAAAGACATACTATTCATATGAGACAATCCGATGAAGTTCCGAGTCATTTATTTGGGAAATAATTTCAATGGCTGATGATATTTTGGTTTCCAGTATTAACGAATGGCTCGTCGATCAGGCGCTTTCAGAGCCTGATATCGTCGAAATGTTTGAAGGCCTGTGTAACAGGCTCTACGGCATCGGTATTCCTGTCTCTCGTGCCCGTTTAACCTGGCCGACGCTTCATCCACTGTTTCAGGCAGAGACAATTTTGTGGAAGCGTGGGAGCGATACAGAATTTGAACAGTTTGTTCATCAGGAAAGAATGAGTGACGCCTGGTTACAGAGTCCGATGAAGCATATGACGGAACATGATCTTTCTGTAATACGCCGAAGGTTGGATGGTCCTGATAAATTATTGGATTTTCCGATTCTACAGGAAATGCTGGACTTGGGATATACTGACTACCTGGTAGTCACGACAGATTTTGCTCGAGAGGAAAAAGGTAGAAATCGAAAAAGAAGAGGGATTATTGTAAGCTGGTGTGCCGATCGGCCAGATGGCTTCTCAAACCGGGAAATTGAATCACTGCAAAAAATACAACGCCGGTTTGCAGTAGCATGTAAAACCATCGTCCAGACTCGTATATCCAGAAATATTGTTAATACTTATCTGGGTACTCAAGCCGGTGCACGGGTCATGAGTGGCGAGATCAGGCGAGGAGATGGCAGCAAAACCAACGCCATTGTCTGGTACAGTGACTTGCGTAATTCCACGGCAATGGCAGATACCATGCCCGGTGATGAATATTTGAATTTGTTGAATGATTATTTTGAATGTACTGCCGGACCGGTGATCGATGCGGGTGGCGAGGTTCTTGATTTTATTGGCGACGCGGTTTTAGCAATATTTCCCTATGATAGCGTTGAACAAAAACAAAATGCGATCAAAAATGCAACAGTAGCATTGAGAGCTTCACAGAGGGCTCATGACGATATAAATCAGCGACGCAAAGACGCCGGACTCATTGCTTTTGAATTTGGTACTGGTCTAAATGTTGGTTCTTTGATGTTTGGCAATATCGGTGTTCCAAACAGACTGACCTTCTCGGTGATCGGCCCCACCGTCAATGAAGTGGCCCGCATAGAGGCCCTGACCAAAGTTGTAGGAGAAAAAATTCTTGTCACCAGAGAAGTAGCCCAATTGGATAAATCTGCCTGGGTTCCTCTTGGAAAACACATTCTGGCGGGTGTAAGCCAGAAAGTTGAGCTTTACACTTTTGCCTCGCAAGACAGAAGTGCCAGCACCAGTGTTATGGGTCAAATTGATCAGGAATTTGCGAGCGAAAAATCCAACCGGATGAACTGAGTTAGAGCGTCATCGCCGTAATGTTTAGAGCCTGAAATCGACTTCCCTGATATTTCCTTCAATAGTAACGCTTGGCTTAGAACGTTTGGTGGTTGATATTATCTGCCCGCGCCTGACAACATGAAGACGAGCGGGGCGTAATCGGATCGCATCAAATATGCTGCCACAATCGAGAATTACCAGGTCGGCATTTTTTCCAGGCGCAATTCCATAATTTTCCAGCTGCATCACCTTTGCTGCATTATCGGTCACTGCTTCGAAACAGCTTTGGGTTTGCTCAACGCTGGTCATTTGCGCCACATGCAATCCCATATGTGCGACATCTAACATGTCGTGTGAACCAAACGAATACCAGGGATCCATCACGCAATCATGCCCGAATGCCACATTGATATCATTCTCAATTAATTCTTTGACCCGGGTCATTCCCCGGCGTTTTGGATAAGTGTCATGGCGGCCCTGAAGTGTAATATTAATCAGCGGGTTAGCGATCACCTGCATATCTGCTTCAGCCATCAGAGCCATCAGCTTGGATACATAATAATTATCCATTGAGTGCATGGAAGTCAGATGAGAACCCGCCACCCGTCCTTCAAGTCCCAGCCGGGTGGTTTCCGCACACAATGTTTCGATGTGGCGAGACCATGGGTCATCGCTTTCGTCGCAGTGCATATCGACCAGCAGACCTTTGTCTGCTGCGATTTCACATAATTGACGTACCGATTGCGCGCCATCACTCATGCTGCGCTCAAAATGCGGAATCCCGCCAACAACATCAACTCCCATTTCAAGGGCTTGTAGCAAATTTTGTTTTGCCCCTGGTGAACGCAGAAAACCATTTTGTGGAAATGCGACCAGTTGAATATCAATATAGGATTTCATTTTTTCACGCACATCGAGTAAAGCTTCGACTGCGATCAAATTCTTGTCAGTAACATCGACGTGGCTTCGTAACCCCAAAACGCCTTGCGCAATTGACCAGTGGCAGAATTCCAGAGCACGGACCCGGAAGTCATCTACCTTCTGGGTTGGATTAAGTTCACCCCATAGCGTAATTCCTTCAAGCAAAGTACCCGATTGATTGATGCGAGGTTGACCATAAGATAAAGTTGCATCCATATGAAAATGGCTATCGATGAAAGGTGGAGTGACAAGGCAACCCTCAGCATCGATTACCTCAACACCCTCTGCCAATACTTGGCTCTCGATCGCTCTGATTTTGCCATCCTCAATGGCGATATCGCGTAGGTCACCGAACTCAGAGAGTTTTGCATTTCTAATAATCAGATCAAGCATCAGTTTTCCTGCTAAATTCTATCGCCGCGCCGGAATGGCACCAACAGTGCCTGTGGGTACTGCATGCGTTTAGAGATTATTATCATCGCGCCGATCGACAACAGATAGGGCAGCATGAGAAAGAACTGATAAGGAATATCACCGCCAGCCAACTGTTGTGCGCGAACCTGAAATGCATCAAGACCAGCAAACAACAATGCACCAAACAACGCCCTTCCGGGTTTCCACGAAGCAAAAATTACCAACGCAATACAGATCCATCCCCGGCCATTAATCATGTCAAAAAAGAATGCATCAAAAGCGGAAATTGTAATATATGCACCGCCTATTGCCATCATTGCGCTACCAACAATTACCGCACCGGTTCTGATCATCAGTACATTGATTCCCTGTGCTTCAAGCGCCACCGGGTTTTCTCCTGCCATGCGCGTGGCAAGACCAATGGGTGTGCGATAAAGAAGATAAATAGCAATTGGGATAATTGCCAGTGCCAGATAGGTCAAAGCAGTATGAGAAAAAAAGGCTTCACCAAAAAACCGCAGGTCTGACAGGAAAGGAATATCCAGCGGTTGAAACGATGTAATCTTGGGTGGTGTCGTTGTATTGGGTAGAAGCATGCGAAAAAGAAAATAGCTTAGTGATGATGCCAGTAGCGTGATGCCGATCCCGGAAACATGCTGGGAAAGGCCCAGATGCACGGTTAGTATCGCGTGCAACAGACCAAACATACCACCGACCATTGCAGCGAATAATACAGCGCCCCACAAGCTGCCACCCTGGAAAACCCACATCCAACCGGCCATGGCCCCCATGGTCATGATGCCTTCAATTCCCAAATTCAGAACGCCGGCACGTTCGCAAATCAATTCCCCGATTGTTCCAAAAATTAAAGGTGCAGCAATGCGCAAAGTGGCAGCCCAAAATCCGGCGGAGATAAATAATTCAACCCAATCCATTATCGCCACCTCACTCTGAATTGAACGAATAAAAGAGAAACCAACACACTCAGGACACTCAAAGCGACCAGTACATCAGCGATATATGTAGGAATATTGACGGCGCGGCTCATCGAATCTGCGCCCACGTATATGCCGGCAAGAAATACTGCCGAAATTACCACACCTAATGGATTCAGATTTGCAAGCATGGCCACAGCTATGCCCGAATATCCAAATCCAGGTGAAAGATCGAGGGTCAAATAGCCTTTTGTTCCGGCTGTCTCGGTTATTCCTGCCATACCCGCCAATCCCCCTGAAAGCATGGCAACCAGGAATACTGTTTTATTGATAGAGATGCCGGAAAATTTTGCAGCATTTGGGTTTGCACCCACAGCACGGATTTCATAGCCCCAGATCGTGTATCTCATCAGCGCCCAGATGAATATCGATGCGCCCAAAGCTATGGCAAAGCCGATATGAAGTCGCGTACGCGCCATTAATTCGGGTAGTACGCCCTCATCAATGATTGAGGCAGCTTGTGGCCAACCCAGAGACATTGGGTCTTTCAAGGGGCCTTCAAGCAAAAAATTGACGAATAAAAGGATAACAAAATTCAGCAATAATGTTGTTACGACTTCATCAACTTTCAGCGTCGTCTTTAAAAATACTGGGCCAAGCAATGCCAATCCACCGGCAACAGCTCCAGCAACAAACAGAAACGGTATCATCAATAATGGCGGCAGAGTAATAGCACCGGTGCCCAGTATTGTCGCCGCCAGGGCGCCAAAATATAGTTGACCCTCGGCACCAATGTTCCAGAATTTCGCTCGAAAGGCTACGGCTGCCGCAAGACCGGTAAAAATCAGGGGTGTTGCCCGGTTCAAGGTCTCGGACAAAGCGAATCGCGATCCAAAAGCACCCTTGAACAAATACCCATAGGACTCGAGGATTGGTTCGCCGGTCCAGGCAATGAGAAATGCACAGAGAATAAACGCAATAATGATAGCAGCGATCGGCGCAAAGATTACTCGCCAGGGAGAAATATTCTCGCGCGGTTCAATCTGCATCTAGGCCACCGCTTTCATGTCACCACCCATCATCGCGCCAATCTGCTGAATATCGGTTTTACGCACATTCAGAAGTTGACTGATATGGCCATGATAAATAACCCCCACCCGATCGGCGATAGAAAATATCTCATCAAGGTCTTCCGAGATCAGCAGAATTCCGGCACCGTTGGTTCGCGCAGCAAGCAATTGCTCATGTACAAATGCAATTGCTCCCTCATCCAGTCCGCGAACGGGTTGATTGGCCAATACAAATTTTGGGTCTGCTGTTAACGTGCGGGCCAAAATCAGTTTTTGCATATTACCACCCGATAACAATCGGGCCGGGGTATCCATGGAACTGCATCTGATATCAAATTGTTCAATCAATTCCGCGGCTTTTTTACGATGGGCTGAGAAATCAATAAGTGTTCCAAATTTCCAGAATGGGCTTTTGCGCAAATTCTCTGATAACAGGTTTTCCCACACACTCATCTCACCAACAGTTCCTGTGTGGTGTCGATCTTCGGGTATTCGCCCAAATCCCATTTTCAAGAATTCGTTGGCGTCCGCCTTGGAAACGACTTCGCCACGATATTTAAATTCACCAGAATCCCAGGGACGCAATCCACTCAACAATTCGGCCAGTTCCCTTTGCCCGTTTCCAGCCACGCCCGCTATGGCAACAATTTCACTCTCGCGGATATTCAGCGAAACATTACTCAACAGATCAGTTGCTTTGTCCTTCCCTGCTACGTTGATATTTTCAAGTTCCAAAACAATTGAACCCGGTTCCATGACTTCTGCTTTTGGTCTGGTAACTTTTCGTCCAACCATCATTTCTGCCAAAATTGCCTTATCTGCATTTCTGGTTTCAATTTCTCCAACCATGGCCCCATGACGCAACACCGTCACCCGATCAGAAATTGCCAGCACTTCATGCAACTTGTGGGAAATAAAAATGATTGACATCCCTTTTGCCACCATCATTTTCAAATTTGCCAGCAATTGATCTGTTTCCGCTGGAGTTAGTACAGCAGTAGGTTCGTCAAGAATAAGAATTCGCGCGCCGCGGTATAATACTTTGAGAATTTCAACCCTCTGGCGCTCACCGACGGAAAGTTCCGATATGCCTGCATCCGGATCTACATGAAGGTTGTATTCGTTCGACAGGTTTTCAAGTTTTCTGCGTGAACGAGCAACGGTAGATTTTAGCGACCATAGGCTTTCCGTCCCCAGCATGATGTTCTCGAGAACGCTCATATTTTCAGCTAACGTAAAATGCTGATGAACCATACCCAATCCGGCGCGGATCGCTGCATCGGTTGACCCGGCTGGCAGTTTAATTCCATCTATTTCAACTTCACCTTCATCAGCCACATAGTGCCCGAAAAGGATATTCATTAGCGTTGTTTTTCCAGCGCCGTTTTCACCAAGCAAGGCGACAACTTCACCTTCACTGACCTCCAGTGAAACATTATCATTGGCGGTCAATGGTCCAAATTTTTTGGTAACATTACTTATTTTGAGGTTTGCCAAAATACAATTCCTGAAATTAGAGAGCGATCAGATCAATAATCCAACCGCTCTTTGTTCAGTTAAAATGTGGATTTAGGCTCAGTGTCGATGATTTCGACACTCATTTTGCCAGCCATGATATCTGCTTTGGCTTTTGCAACTTTTGCTTTGATATCAGTTGAAATCTTGCCCTCAAACTCATAGTAGGGCGCCAGAGTCGCGCCGCCTTTTGCCATCATCGTCCACTCTTTATAATCGGCCGCTTTAAATTTGCCGGCAGTAACTTCAGAAATGGCATTATTGATGGCAGATTCCATGTGCCAGAGTGCAGAGGTGACGACAACATTCTCGCCATTCTCTTCTTTGTTCATGTCGTTAACATTGCCAAATGCCAAAATATTTTTTTCACGTGCAGCATCAACTACTCCGGCTCGCTCGGCATAAAGAATATCTACACCAGTTTCCACCTGTGCAAATGCAGCTTCTTTTGCTTTTGGAGGATCATACCACGAACCGATGAAGTTCACTTTGAATTGTACATCCGGATTGGTTGAACGTGCACCGTTCATGAAAGCATGGAAGAGCCTGTTAACCTCACCAATTGGATATCCGCCAACCATGCCAATTTTATTGGATTTGGTCATTGAGCCGGCTATCATCCCCATCAGAAAACATGGTTCATGAATATAGTTGTCAAAAACTGAAAAATTGCTGCCATGCGGCTTGAATGGGTCGCCCATCAAAAATGCTACATTGGGATAATCATCGGCGACCTTACGAGCCTCTTTTGAAATGCCAAAAGCCTCCCCAACTATCAATTGAACGCCTGATTCAGCATATTCGCGCAAAACCCGTACATAATCGGTATTGGCAACTTTCTCCGAAAACTTGTAGTCAATCTTTCCAGCTTTTGAAGCAGCATCCAGAGCCAGATGAAGTCTTGCATCCCATTTCTGCTGAATCGGCTGGGTATAAATACCCGCAACTTTCACTGGTGCTGCAAAAGCTGATGCCGGAAAAAGAACTGCTGCAGTCAAAGCAGAACCGAGCTGGACAAAGCGACGGCGACTGATTCCTGTGTAATTATTCATTCGAATTCCTCCCGATCAGACTAAGTCTGAATTTGATACGTTGAAGCCACGATCAATTTGCACCCTCCATGCAAACAATCAAGTATTATCGGGTATAGGAAAAATTTATCAAATGGTCAAATTTTAATTCAGTTGCTCACCACATTAACATTCAACAGATCAATTACTGCGCCCGGTGCGGTCGCTCCAGCCCCCAAAAGCTGAAGGATTAACACTGGTGCAGCCGGTGCAGCGCTGGCAGTGATTGAACCTTTATTGTCGAGGAAATTCTTAACTGCCGCAGTGAGACGATCGACAAAAGCCGGCTTGTCCAACACCTTTAACATTATTGGTAACATACCGACCACCTGGGCTTTCATGGTATCCGCATTGACACCCTGGGTTGCTCCTGCCAGGGTCAACCCTTTTTCAACGATGGAGTTATCGACGAAAGTCGCTTCTGCTTTGTCTAGTGTGGCAAACGCTGCAGCACTTTGAACAGTTTGCGGATTCTCAAAAATTCTGCGTGGAATGCCACCAATCGCTACATCAATACTGACAAGCCCACCTTCTGCCAATTCAACATCGGATTGTAAGGTAATCACTTTTGTAGCCTCCTCCCAGATTGCGTTAATATCGTAGGAAATATCAACCTGGTCGTAACCCATACTTAAGAACATCTCACGTGGCTTCCTGTCCATCAGCGCAGTCGGCATTCTGAAGTCCTTGACCAATACCTGAATGTCGGTAGGTACCGGACCAATGAAATCAGCCATCGATATGCTATTTTCAGTAACCGATATTTCCCCCTTGTTAGGGACCATAAATTTAAGGCCTTTGATTGTCATATTGGCAAGCGTTGGAATTGCTTTCATGATTTCTGTGATATTTTTTGATTTTGTGGCGGTCTCCAGATTAACCAGAGAGTCAAATGTCGGGAAGCTCAATTCGGATAGTGAATAGTGATCAAGATCAAAGTGTATAGCCTTATTGTCTGAGAAATTGATACCATTTAAAAGTATCTCTCCTATTCCATCAGAAGATAATTCGGCGACACGAAAAACTTCCATCCTGCCATCACCAGCTTTAGGTGAGGAAAACTTCATGCCTGTTATTTGAAATTCATCCAGACGAAACATGGCGTAGAAACTGCCCACAAGTTTGATAATTTCCTTATTTTCTTTGAGATCCTCTCCGGCATTCGCAGCAATCATAAATCGGTCTGCCTCAGCAAGGATATCAACATCAGGGGACCTGACATCAATTCCATCGGCGCTGATATTTTGCAGAGAAAAATCACCAGCTTTGGAATTTACCTGAACATTTTCAAGAGAAAAATGCCCCATGAACGTTTGAAACGGGTTGTCAGAATTTGACGAACTTGTATTGGCAACAAAACGTTCCAACAATGTACGATAATTATAATCAGTAGCCGACATCTTGCCGAATTCGATACTTGTGGAAGAGGGTGTTTGTGAGCTTTGGTCACCATTCTCGATTTCCATTTTCATGCTATCGACAAGTATTGAAGAAAAATTACCCCTGGATGTTTCTCCAATTTCCATGCGTCCGTAATTCGTACGCATTGTAAGAGGCGGTAATTCTGTCTGCTGAACCATGGAAACCGCATCAATACCGGCCTTTTCAAAACTGATATCCAACAACGCGCTGATCAAAGGGAAATAATTGGAAACAGGTTTTTCGTCATTTTCAATAAACTCTGGCAGATTGGCCCACTGAATATTTTCAATTCGCAAATTTTTGTAAATTCCACCAGCAGTTGAGTCGGAGCTTTTTGAGTTGGCGAGCGCAAAATTCACCAACACCTGCTCAGAAGAAATTAAACGGGCGCTATAATAGTCACCATCAAATGTCAGGTTATCAAACTTAACAATTGGGAATTCAAAAGTATATTTGAAGTTGAAATTGAATTTGTCAGGCTTTTTTCCGTCAATTGCATTTTCTTCTGACTTGATTTTGTCATTCTCGTTAGCGGCATCCTTATTAAATATTAGTTTCAGATTATTTACGGTGGTAGTGTTATTGGCGCTATCGTGGTCAATTGAACCATAACTGATATTGACAAAACTATAATCATCGGCGGATTCTACCCAGCGTTCCACAATTGACTCGGCTTCTGATTGGGCTTTTGCGGGCAACCACGCTGTGGTAATCAACATGAGGGTAATAAAAATCTGAATGAGTACTTTTGGTGAAAACATATTTGCTCCAAATCCGATGTGATGTGATCAATTGTGTCACTGTTATCCAAGGCTGAACTTTCGATACCAAGCCAGATTACAACAAACAATAATTTCTACAAGTCTATCATGTCAGCGAGTTACGACATGAAAAAGGCAGACACTGTTTGAGACAATAGCTGTAATTTGAGAGGTTCAAACACAGGAATTGAAATTGTTTTCGTGATTTGACTGGTTTCCTGTTGAATTTGGGGTATCAAAGCCGATCATTTGGTTATTTTAAGCTATTGGGAATGTTAATTCTTGTAAATCAGTGCGTGATTTCAGATAATAATTGATGTCAGTATCGTTTGGGCCGACAAAAGCTCCTTTATCAGAGAGACCTAATTTATGAAAATTGGAATTCTGCAATGTGGTCACCTTGAGGGTGAAATTGAGAAGAAACATGGTAGCTTTGAAATGATGTTTTCCACCCTTTTGGCTGGAAACGGATTTGATTTCAAAAATTATCAGGTGGTTGAGGATCAGTTTCCCGGGTCTGTCGATGAATGCGATGGTTGGCTTCTCACTGGCTCAGTTCATGCTGCCTATGATGAGTTGGATTGGATTGCGAATCTTGAAGACTTCATTCGGCTGTCATATGAGCGCGGTATTCCTATTGCTGGAATATGTTTTGGACACCAGGTTATGGCCCAGGCATTGGGTGGAAGAACCGAAAAATATTCCGGTGGCTGGTCCATAGGTCATACACAATACACTTTTACTCAGGATGATAGTTCTGTAGAACTGTTGGCTTTACATCAGGATCAAGTGGTTGAAACTCCACCGGAAGCCAGAGTAATAGCCTGCACAGAATTTTGCGCGAATGCAGGCTTAGCCTACAAAGGCAGTGCCCTGAGTTTTCAGCCTCATCCGGAATTTACACCTGAATTTATGCACGATATCATCGAGCACAAAATAAAACTTGGAATGCCAAGGCAGATCGGCGAGGCAGCATTGGCCAAAATTGGCAGCCAGTATGATACAGCAAGAATTGCCATGCAACTTGCAAATTTTTACAAGCGATATGATACAGTCAGTTCAAAAGTCCGGGCAGCAGAATAAACCATGACAGACTTGATTATCAAAAACCTTGAAAAAGGTATTCTGCGTCTGACGTTGAATAGCCCACAAAATCGCAATGCGCTTTCTGAGCCAATGATCGAAGCGCTGAATTCCATTTTTGATGAGGCATCATCTGATCAGGAAGTCAGAGTGATCATATTGGGAGCATCAGGGCCAGCATTTTGTTCAGGGCATGATCTGCGCGAAATGACCAAAGCGCGCCAGTTGGAAGATGGTGGACAAGAGTATTATTTGACGGCGATGGCTGCCAGCGCTGACTTGATGAAAAAAACTGTTAGACATCGCCTCCCGATTATCGCTGATATTCGAGGTATTGCCGCAGCAGCAGGGTGTCAATTGGCGGCTTCCTGCGATTTGGTAATTGCCAGCGAAGATGCTCAATTTGCTACTCCCGGTGTCAATATTGGATTGTTTTGTTCGACCCCTATGGTCGCCTTGTCGCGTACCATATCCAGCAAACATGCAATGGAAATGCTATTATGTGGTGAACTGATTGATGCCAAAAGGGCGGAGCAAATTGGCCTGGTTAATAGAGTTGTAGAAACCTCTCGCATGGATGAAGTTACTCAGAAAATGGCAGAGATAATTGCTGGCAAATCCTCGATGACAATTGAAACCGGCAAGACTGCTTTTTATCGGCAACTGGATATGAATTTGGATGATGCTTATGATTACACGACGTCTGTCATGGCCGAAAACATGATGAAGAATGATGCATGTGAGGGCATTAATGCCTTTATAGAAAAACGACCGCCTGAATGGTCAGATTCCTGAATATCTGTCGAAAGTATAAAATGCCACATAGCCAATACAATACAGATTTAGACAAAAATCCGGCCAATTATCAACCACTTACACCTTTAGGGTTTCTCGAGCGCTCTGCAAAAGTATTTCCGGACCACACAGCAATAATCCATGGAAATTCAAAGACCTCTTATCGTGAGTATTATTCAAGATCGGTGAAATTGGCTTCTGCACTGTCACGGGCAGGCTTGGGAAAAAATGACACCGTTTCAGTGATGCTGGCAAATACACCTCCCATGCTGGAAGCCCACTATGGGGTGCCGATGGCCGGTGCTGTTCTTCATTGTATGAATACTCGCCTTGACGCAGCAATCATCGCATTTCAACTGGATCATGCGGAGACAAAACTTCTGATTGTGGATTGTGAATTTTCTGCACTTGTTTCCGATGCACTGAAATTGGCCAAAGTTTCTCCTATTGTCATCTCATGGAATGATCCGGAGTTCCCCCAAACTGGAGAAATGCTGGGTGAATTGGAATATGAGCAATTTATTGCGTCTGGGGACAGCGATTTTGAATGGCAAATGCCCCATGATGAATGGGATGCTATTTCATTGAATTATACTTCGGGCACCACAGGAAACCCAAAAGGTGTGGTCTATCACCATCGCGGCGCCTATCTGCTGGCCCAGGGTAATGCCCTTACTGCATCGATGGCAAAACACTCGGTTTATCTTTGGACTTTGCCAATGTTTCACTGCAATGGCTGGTGTTTCCCATGGACGTTATCCGTGATTGCCGGAACCCATGTCTGTTTGCGCCAGGTACGCCCGAAAGCGATGTGGGATTCATTGGCAGATAATATGGTAACACATCTGTGTGGCGCTCCTGTTGTTATGTCAACTTTGTTGTCAGCGGAGGAAAGCGACAAACGGATTCTGGCTCAGGAAGTTGAATTTTTTACAGCCGCTGCTCCTCCTCCGGAATCTGTTCTTGCAGAGATGAATGAAGCTGGATTTAACGTTACACATCTCTATGGATTAACCGAGACTTATGGGCCAGCGGTGGTTAATGACTGGAATGGTTCCTGGGATCGATTGAACCCGGAAGATCAGGCAATCAAGAAGGCGCGCCAGGGAGTACGTTATGCCTGCCTTGAAGATTTAAGCGTGCGCGATCCTGAAACAATGGTGCTGGTTCCAGACGACGGTGAAACTATTGGTGAAGTGATGTTTCGCGGTAATGTTGTTATGAAAGGATATCTGAAAAATCCAACAGCATCGGATGAAGCATTCAGACATGGCTGGTTCCACTCCGGTGATCTGGGTGTTATTCACCAAGATGGATATATTCAGTTAAAAGATCGCTCCAAAGACATCATCATTTCCGGTGGCGAAAATATTTCCTCTATCGAAGTGGAAGACGTTCTTTATAAACATGAAGGCATTGAAGCTGCGGCAGTTGTTGCGATAGAAGATGAAAAATGGGGGGAAACGCCCTGTGCATTTGTCGAAACAAACGCCATCGGAGCTGGGTTGAATGAGGAAACTGTGATTGCATGGTGTCGAGAACATTTGGCCCGCTTCAAGGTGCCCAAAAAAGTGATTTTTGAAGACATACCCAAAACCTCTACTGGAAAAATACAAAAATACCTGCTGCGACAACGAGTAAAAACACTTTGACCGACGTTTCTCATGAGCAATATGATGTCGATTATGTCAGTGAAATTCTGGCGGAAACAAAATCTATCGCGGTGGTAGGTGCCAGTCCCAAAAACATCCGACCATCATATTTTGTAGTCAAATACCTGTTGTCCAAAGGATATGATGTGATGCCGGTTAATCCTGGTCATGCAGGTCGCACAATCTGTGAGGTTATGACTTTTGCTTCTTTGTCGCAAATTGATCGCCCGGTTGATATGGTCGACATATTCCGAAATTCCACAGCTGCATTGGCTGTTGTTCAAGAGGCATTGCTGCTTGATCCGCTGCCAAAAGTAATTTGGATGCAACTGGGGGTTTTTAACCAGGAAGCAGCAAATTTAGCGGAAAATGCAGGTATTAAAGTGGTAATGAATCGTTGTCCGAAAATCGAATATGCCCGAATAAGTGGTGAAATTGGCTGGGCCGGAGTTAATTCCGGTGTTTTGTCGTCACAAAAACCAGTCTTGAAAAAGGGATATCAAAGCTTCGGTATTGCTGCAAAATGGCCTTCACAAACTTGAAGTCTGATTTTTTTGTGTTTTGAAACGGGCGATAATGCGATTTACTCCACAGGCAATATATCATCAAGCGCTGACACAAACGTCAAACAGGTACCCCGGGTTAACGAAGCGATAGCGGGCGACAGATGTCTTTTCAGCAGGCAAATGTCCGTTATAGATCATAGACCTCATAAACTGGTCGTTCCCGCATCTCTTCACCATAATCCCCCCACCGCAAATCAATCGCAATTGCTGAAATGGTGCACAAATCGGTAATTCCCATTTTGTGACTGCCGTAACGGTGGGAGTGACCGCTGTATATCTTGATAATTTGCTGATTATCACGCACAATTTTTTCAAATTTACCGACAACCTCATGACTGGTAAATTGAAACGGCTGGGGTGCTTCAACAATGTCAAAGGTCGGGTGGTGCATAAAGATGACCGTTGTTTTCTCACTGTCCTCTTCCAGCATTTGCATCAGTTCATTTAGCCTCGCTTCACACAGATTACCCAGTCTTTCACCTTCATCAAGCGTATCAAGAAAAACAAGGCGAAGGGTATCAAAACTGATGGCGTACTGAAAAAACCTCGAATCATCACCTAACTTCATTTCTTTCCGGAAAATTTCCCTCATTTCCCTTCGACGATCTTTGTTTCCCGGAATAACATAAAGAGGCATATTCAGTTGCGACATCAATTCATAGGCAGCCTGATATTCCTCAACATGGCCATTGTGAGTAATATCGCCGGTATGAACGACCAATTCGGGTGCGGGGTACATGAAGTTGATTTCATCAATCACCAATTTCAGGTTTCCCAGCCTGTCGGTATTTTCGGGTTGTGGCAGACAGATATGCGTGTCGGAGATATGAGCAATTTTCATGAAAGGTGCTCTATGTCATTGCGTGAGCGAAAAGCCCAGGCAGAGAATTGTCGCAGCAGCAGCGCCCGTAGAATAATTTTCTGAATATCAACCATCAATGATATTTCTGTTTGGCACCACAAGTAACATCAATTTGGCACTAAGAAAATGCATTGGATCGATGCCATAATTTTGTTTTAATTGTTTTGATAACGCGTGCTGGGTTGACATTCAATGATATGAATGTTTCATCAACAAGTACTTATTAGTTTGAAGGAATGCAGATTCATGATCACTGACAATCCCTTTTCCGTGCTCTCAGAGAGCATTTCTCCCGCTATCATGCAGATATATGTCATTGCGATGTTTATTATGGTCGTTGGTGGAACAATAATAGACACAATTCACAAGAAAAGTGCCAAGTACTTCTTTGAGAATTCAAAAAAGGCAAAAGAGCAGGCAACCCTAAGCCTTGGCGGCGGGGAAAAAGTATCGATTGCTGTCAAAACAGTTGTTTCAGACATTGCTACTTCGGCTGAATTCTGTAACCAGAAGCGCAGAATTGCCCATCTTCTTACTATGTATGGTTTTGTGATCTTTATCGCTGCTACTGTCGTTATGGTATTTTTCTATTCAACACCGGCAGTTTCCACGCCTTCTTATCTGCCCATGCTGTGGCATTTGGGTGCGCTGATGTTGTGCGTAGGCGGTTACTGGTTCTGGTTTTTCATCAGGGTGGATGTTGCTGCTGAAGGGTTTCCCTGGTATCGCATCGTGCGTGCGGACCTGTTCGTTTTATCGCTGCTGGCGACTGCTACTTTCGGGCTGATGTGGTCATTTCTGCAGGCTAATGGAGTTGTCGTATGGGCAACCCTTTTCCTTGGTCTGTTTATATTTTCCAGTTTGGTTTTGTTTGGCGGAGTTTTGTGGTCCAAGTTTGCTCATATGTTCTTCAAGCCAGCCGCTGCTTATCAAAAACGGATAACGAAGGCAGATGGTTCAAGAGATAATTTGCCAGAGCCTGCGGACAGGCCGGAGCAATTCGGTCTCGGCATCAAAAGGCTTCAACCCAGGAATTACTAGTTTACATTTCAATATTAGGATTATGTCGATAGTCTTTTTTATCGATTTTCAGTCTCAACTCTTAAAGGAATGAAATACCATGCCAACTTTTGTCTATATGACCCGTTGTGATGGTTGCGGACATTGCGTCGACATTTGTCCATCCGACATCATGCATATCGATACCACCATCAGACGCGCCTACAACATGGAACCCAACATGTGCTGGGAGTGCTACTCTTGTGTGAAGGCTTGTCCGCAAAATGCAATTGACGTTCGCGGTTATGCTGATTTTGCTCCTTTAGGACATTCTGTACGTGTGCTGCGGGAAGAAGAAAAAGGAACCATTTCCTGGAAAATCAAATTTCGTGACGGACGCGAGAAAAATTTCGTTTCACCAATTACAACAAAACCTTGGGGTGAGGGTATTGAAGATTTAGCAGACCTGGATGTGCCGGAGGCGAAAGAGCTAGATTCTGAACTGCTTGCCTACGAACCGGACGTTCTTGGTTATGAGGGTGGGGTACGAACCCTGAAAAAGGGTCAGCTCAAGCAGGGGGTTTATTACTGATGGGTAAGATTAAAACGGTTTATGAAGATTGCGATATCCTCGTTGTTGGTGGCGGTATGGGTGGTACAGGTGCCGCTTATGAGGCCAGATATTGGGGTAGGGATCTGAAAATTGTCGTTGCCGAGAAAGCCAACATCGACCGCTCAGGGGCGGTAGCTCAGGGGCTTTATGCTATTAACTGCTACATGGGAACCCAGTGGGATGAGAACGATCCCGAAGATCATGTGCGTTACGCTCGTAACGATCTGATGGGAATGGTACGCGAGGACCTTGCCTTTGATATGGCTCGCCACGTTGATTCCACGGTTCATAAGTTCGACGAATGGGGCCTGCCCATGATGAAGAACGAGGAAACCGGGCGTTATCTACGAGAAGGTAAATGGCAAATCATGATTCACGGTGAAAGCTACAAGCCGATTGTTGCAGAAGCCGCGCGCAATTCCGCTGACAAGATTTACAACCGTATCATGATCACCCACTTGCTGATGGACGAGAACAAGGATAACCGTATTGGAGGGGCTGTTGGTTTCAATATACGCACGGGTGACTATCATGTTTTCCGGGCGAAGGCTGTTATCGTCGCTGCCGGTGGAGCATCACATATTTTCAAACCTCGCTCAGTAGGTGAAGGTATGGGACGTACCTGGTATGCGCCATGGAGCAGTGGGTCTGCCTATGCATTGAGTATTGATGCCGGTGCCAAGATGACCCAGATGGAAAACCGTATTGTACTGGCGCGTTTCAAGGATGGCTATGGCCCGGTCGGTGCCTACTTCCTGCATTTGAAAACCTATACCGAGAATGCCTATGGCGAAGAATACGAATCTAAATGGTATGATGAACTAAAAGGCATGGTTGGTGATTATATCGATCACGAACCGCGGCCAACCTGTTTGCGTAACCATGCATTTATCAAAGAGGTTGGTGCCGGCAGGGGACCTATCCATATGGTAACCAAGGAAGCATTCCAGGATCCTCATCTCGAGGAAGTGGGTTGGGAAAACTTCCTTGGAATGACAGTGGGTCAGGCCGTTGTCTGGGCGTCTCAAGATATTGACCCCAAATACACCAACCCTGAACTCACCACCTCCGAGCCTTATGTGATGGGCTCACATGCAACCTGTTCAGGTGCATGGGCAAGCGGGCCAGAGGATATTGCCCCGGATGAATATCAATGGGGATATAACCGCATGTT
>JAAENI010000415.1 GCA_024224595.1 Hyphomicrobiales bacterium | reverse complement strand
TCAGCTACGGATTTGGTAGCATCCAGATTGATCGTTTCAGGCGCAAGTTTGTATCTCCAGACAATCCTGTCCAACTGATTAACAAAAATCTGTTGCAATTTAGATGAAGCGCGGGCGTGCTGGTAAATCTTTTTCTTCGGTAAAACCCTGCCAAATTTTGCCGCCCTTGGATAATCGAAAAATGCACTCATGCGGCATTCTCCTGCACCACAAGAAAGGCAATTAGTTCAAAATCATCCAGTCCGGCAATAGTGTTTACCAATGCGCTTGTGCGGCCGCCAGAAAACAGACTGTCGATATCCTTTTCTTCTTTCACCTCAATCATGGAGTGAATGGCCGCACCTAAAAGCTCCGACTGATGGCTCATGTTGCGGCCATCATCGGTAAAATCGTTAAATAGGCGACACACAGACTTAATCGGTTCTGGTTTCCCCTTGCAGCTTGCACGAACGAGATCAAGAAGGCGTTTAACTTCCGTGTGGTCAACAATGACCTCACCGTCATTGCCGATATAAACCAGATAGTAAGGATGCAGGCGGTTTTGCTGATTAACGTTGACGCTGTCATGGGTATTTTTCAGGGCAAAGATAATGCCTGGTGGCAAGCCAAGTTCGGAGTCTTCCGGCACCACCGCATGAAGGCCATTGGGTAAGCTTTCAAGATCACCGTTTTCCTTCACATAGTTGAGTAGGTCCATGCGGAAATCATTTAGCCCAAGGTCAGTGATTGAAATACCTGTCTTCACGTCTTCCAGCTCAATCACTTCTTCCTGCATCCGTTTGAGCTGTTCTTTTCGATAGGCAATTTCACTGCTTTTAGCCGTCAGCACATTGTCGTCACCTGTCGCGGTCACATCAGCAATCATCATGCGATTTTCGACACGTTCCTTCAGATTGATATATTCATC
>JAAENI010000414.1 GCA_024224595.1 Hyphomicrobiales bacterium | reverse complement strand
TCCACCGAAGGTCGTTTATTCACGCTTTCTGGACAGCGTTATGCTTTTCTTGTGGTCAACCAGACCACGGCGAAAATCATGCCTTGCCAGTAAACGTGAATAAACGGTCAAATGATTCCGTGTAAACAAGAAGCGGTCTAGCGGCTCATGTAAAGATAGTTTTTTCTGCCAAGGGCCACCGGCTTGACTGCTCGCTCACAAGTATTGTCCAATTCCAGAAAGCCATTTCCGAGATAGGGACGGGTTTTTGGCATCTGGGTGAACACATACCAGATAGCCTTGGCCAGATCCTGCTTCGTTTAAAAGACGAGAGGGGTAAACATCGCCTGGCCTTGCCGCACATGTTTACCCATTGCACCAGCCAGAGGTTCCGATAGCGCTTTTGATTGCCAACCCGCTCGATCATCATCAAGCCAACCAAATCAATGCCCTCAACCAGCCATGCCGATATTACTGATGTCCACCAAACCAAATGGATACAACCGCGTGAAATATCATCGCGTTAGGTAGAATTCACCAAATGCTTACGTTAGATACACAATTTATGAATTTCAGCGTCGCATAAATTAATTCAATTTCTTGACAAGATGAATCAAAATCACAACACAATGCCATAAATAATTGAAATTACGCTCGTTATTCTACATATTTAGACAGAAAAACATCCAAACCAGATAATCTTGAGGGATTTGGTATTGAGCCATTCACGCGACTGGCAAGCTAAATTGCAAATGGTAAAACCTCAATTTACATATTATTATCACAGCGCTGTAGCAAAATCACAAAGGAATATTCAGGTGATCAGACATATCCAAACCAACAAAGCTCCACCGGCTTTCTCAAATTATTCCCAGGCTGTCGCCGTACCACGCGCTGGTGAACTAATTTACGTTTCCGGTCAGGTTGGCATTACCATTGATGGCATTCTCGCCAAGGGAGAAGAGGCGCAACATGAGCAAATCTGGCACAACATACTGGGCCTGTTGGAAGCCGAAGGGGTGGGCGCGGGCGATATTATCGAGATAACAGGCTATATAACCAAACAAAGCGGTGTGCCAGTATTCCGTCAGATACGAGACAAAATGCTGGATGGCGCAAAACCGGCTTCTTCACTGGTCATTGTGTCGGGCTTGGCCGATCCGGAGTGGTTAGCCGAAATATCTGCCATCGCCTTCAAACCGACCTGACTTCACTGGATTCCACAAAATCTATGAATAATAATTGTCATGTAGCAATTGCCCTGGCTTGAGCAAAAGATACCAAACGCTTGTTTTCTTCATCCCAAAGCCTCAAATTGATACAAGACAATGACTGTCTAAAGGTCAGACGTCTGATATCAATAAGCTCAGGAAAATCTCGCAATACATCCGGTAGACGATAGTAAGGAATACGGCTGGCGAGGTGGTGAATATGATGAATTCCGATATTGGCGGTCAGCCAGCGAAAAGGCGCAGGAAGATCATAATGCGAACTGCCCTTAAGCGCTGCTTCATACATCTGCCATTTATCTTCACATTCCCAGAAGGTATCTTCAAACTGATGTTGCACATAAAACATCCATACACCGATTGAGGCGGCAACTATTGTGATCGGCAGGTGAACAGCCAAGAATGCGCCAAGCCCCATGAAATAGGCAAATATCGCTGCAACGACAGCAATCGACACATTAGTACCCATTGCACTGATCCAGTAATCGCGCTTATCGCTGTTAAACATTTGCGGCAGGCGATTGCGTAACAAAAACTGAAAGGCCGGGCCAATAACAAACAAAACCGGGGGGCTGCGATAAAGTCGGTAAAGAACTTTGCGCACCACTGACAAATTACGATATTCGCGAATGGTCAGCGTATCAATATCCCCTACCCCGCGCTCATCCAGATTACCCGATGTAGAATGATGGATAGCATGACTACGGCGCCAGATATCATAGGGTGTCAGCGTGAATACACCCAAAATACGACCCACCCAGTCATTAATTTTTTTGGAACGAAAAAATGCGCCATGACCGCAATCATGCTGAATCAGAAAAAACCGGACAAGGAACCCTCCCGCAATAACGCTGAAAACCATGGTCAGCCAATAGCTGATCGATAATGACAGCCATGCAGCCACCCAAAAACCGATAAAGGGAATAATTGTGATGAACAGCTCAAAAATACTTCTCCTGAGTTTAGGTTGACGGTATGGAGCGAGCGCCTTTAACAATTCTTTTGCAGGCAATAATTTGTGTTCTTCGGCAACAGTCGATTTTGTACCATTCATGCCAAGTGACCCTCTTCCCGATATATGTTCCCCACGCCAGTACAAGGGCACTAACGTTTTCCAAGCCTACCCCTAAACCTCCGCGCTCATTCAATCAATGACAATATTGCCCAAAGGGAATTATTTACTGTACAAATTGAGTTATCCGTCGACTGACAGATGTTACTCGAACCGGTCTCAACCAAAAGGCAATCGACAAAATTGCACGCCACAATGTAGACTCGCTGCGCAAATCAGGCCCGGATAACATTTTGACTTTCGAATTTGTCGGCTTTTTGCGAAGACTATTCTTAAAAACCTCTATGATCCCCAAACCCTATTGCCTAAAGTAAATTCAATTGAAAAGACAATAACAGGAACAAACCAACTCTATGACCCAACCAACACTGGTATCTGCTGCAATGATAGCCATTGGCGATGAACTTCTGTCTGGCAGAACCCAGGATAAGAATATCGCGCATCTGGCCAGGTTTCTAAATGTCAAGGGGATTGATTTGGCGGAGGTTCGCATCGTCGCTGACGATAGCCAAGCCATCGTCGAAGCAGTCAACACCTTACGCTCCCAACATGATTATCTATTCACATCCGGTGGCATTGGCCCAACCCATGATGACATCACCACTGAGGCGATTGCAAAGGCATTTGGCGTTCAGGTCATCACTCACAAACAGGCATATTCAAGGCTGGCATCCCACTATCACAGCAGAAACATTGAATTCACACCTGCCCGACAAAAAATGGCACAGACACCTGAAAATGCAATTCTCATTGACAATGCTGTCTCTGTTGCACCGGGTTATATCATCCAAAACGTTTATGTTATGGCTGGCGTACCCGCTGTTTTCAACGCCATGATATTGTCAGTAGAACCACAATTACAGGGCGGCGCAATATTACTTAGTGCCAGTATCGACTGCCCGCATGGTGAGGGAACCATCGGCGGTGAACTGACACTCATTGCCAAACAGAACCCACATGTATCTATCGGTTCCTACCCTCGCTTTGACCAACAAACCTATTCAACCCAGATTGTCATGCGCTCCCACTCTCAAGATGCACTGGACGAAGCTGAAAAGAATGTCGAATTGATGCTGGTTAAAATTCAACGAAATGAATCAAAATAGCAGCAATAAATCCTAACGCGTTGACATCACGAACAAATCTGTATCGTCTGGCAGACCACCAACTGCGGCGACCATTGCATGAACCTGACCGCGATGATGGGTTTGGTGATTGAAAAAATGTATCAGAATTTCACTCAGAAGCCTAATGGCATTTGCCTTCAAGACACCCAAATACAGGCTAGACCGCTTCTATCACGCCGTGATTCAGCCCATCAGCCCAAGCTATTTCTCTGTCCAGTTGATGCCGTGCTGCTTTTAATTCCTTCCAACCCTCGATCATCAGACTGGATTGTTGAATGGAATTCACTTCAGGCGTCTACAACCCGGCAAACCTGCTGGTTCAGATCATATCACCCCATAACAAATGGCAATGTGTGTGATGAATTGATCCAAAGAATGCCCCGCGTTGTTGTTTGCGGGCATCTTCACCCAGCAGATAAGCTGCCTAACAAAGGCTTTCATTCTACCATTGATTGTAACCAGCCATCATTTTGATAAATCGATTGTCGATCATCTTGT
>JAAENI010000413.1 GCA_024224595.1 Hyphomicrobiales bacterium | reverse complement strand
GCTTTGGCATCTGACAATGCACGGTGATGCCGGTCCATTTGAATCCCAAAATGACGAGTTAAGTTGGCTAATGAATAGGATCGGAGGCCAGGAACCGCTTTTCGCATATCGGCACAGGTGCAGACTTTTGGGCGTCGATAACTGCGATCCAAACGGTCATATTCATGGCGAATAAAGCCGTAATCAAAATTGACATTATGCGCTACGAAAATACATCCCTCGGTGAAGCTCTCTAGTTCGTCAGCGATCTCAGCAAAAATTGGTGCATCTGCAACCATTGCATTGTCAATACCAGTCAGCGCAGTGATATTGGCAGGTATACTGCGTTGGGGATTGATCAGTGATTGCCACGTCGCTACAACCTCACCATTTATAATTTTTACTATGCCTATTTCGGTAATGCGGTGATAACTTCCACGCCCACCGGTAGTTTCAACGTCGACTACGGCATATGGTTGCATCGGGTCTCGACACCACTGCACTTTGGTAATTTGCACATCAAAGCCACAATCTTTGAGTTT
>JAAENI010000412.1 GCA_024224595.1 Hyphomicrobiales bacterium | reverse complement strand
GGATGGGCTTTATTGAAGAAACCGGTGCGGCGCAGTTTTTACGCGATGCAAGAATCAATCCGAGTTATGAAGGCACCAACGGTATCCAGGCGATCGATCTTGTGACCCGCAAACTGCCATTATCGGGTGGCAATGCCATCGCCGAATATCTTGATGAACTGGATGCGGTGATCGAAGATGTTCGCGCAACCAATGAACCAGGTTTTGGGCGAACGGCCGATCATCTGTCGGAAGCATTAAATGATGCTCGCGAAACAACCAAATGGCTTCTGGAACAGTTGGCAGCAGGTAACAATCAAATGGTATTGGCAGGTGCAACACCGTTCCAGACGATGTTTGGATTGGTATCAGGGGGCGTTGGACTGGCCAAAGGTGGCTTGGCCCAGGGCGGACAAGACTCAAGAGAACTGGCAAGATTTTATGCAGAAAACCTGATTTCTGAGTGTTCCTCTTTGAGGCTTTCTGTCGTTGAAGGTGCTGAAAGCCTTGCTGCTGCATCCAGACAACTACGTATCGCCTAATCTACTACCGGGAATTTACTGATGAACGATTTTATCCAAACAAGCAAATCAGACGGTGTGTCATCGATCCGGTTTAATCGACCGGAAAAGAAGAATGCCATCACTGCCGATATGTATCAGGCTTTGGCTGATGCCATTGATCATGCTAATGGCGATCCCGATATGCGTTGTATTTTATTTTTGGGACACAAAGGCGCGTTTTCCGCCGGTAATGATATTACCGATTTTGCCCAGATTGCCATGTCCGGGGGTAAAAGAACCTCGATGGCGGTGTTTGAATTCCTTCAACGGATTATTATCTCACAAAAACCAATGGTTGCAGGTGTCGATGGTTTGGCAATCGGTGTTGGCACAACCATGTTGCTGCATTGTGACCATGTTGTAGCTTCTCATGAGGCCAGTTTTACAACGCCCTTTGTTGACCTGGGATTGGTGCCCGAGGCAGGATCAAGCCTTCTTGCACCACGCCTGATAGGTCATCACAGAGCATTCTCACTGTTGGCCATGGGAGAAAAATTCTCACCGGAACTGGCCAGGGAAGTTGGTCTGGTCAGTGCGATTGTGTCTAGTGATGACCTTGAAACCGCTGCAATGGACGCGGCACGATCAATCGCAGCAAAGCCACCTGAAGCGATGGAAATCACCAGGGAACTGATCCGTGGTGACCGCTCAGATATTCTTTCACGCATGCATGAAGAGGCAGAGTTGTTTGGTCAGCGTTTGCAATCGGAAGAAGCTAAAAAGGCATTTCTGGCGTTCATGTCCCGGTAATTCACACCAGAAACGGTCTAGTCAGCGCTCCAACAGAGCGACGACTTCTATGTGCGGTGTGTAGACAAACTGATCAATCGGGTGGATACTTTTGACTTTGAACCCGCTCGCGCTCAGTATACTCAGGTCC
>JAAENI010000411.1 GCA_024224595.1 Hyphomicrobiales bacterium | reverse complement strand
TGCCGGATATGCCCGGCATGGACGGTTTTGAGACATGCCGGTGATGGATGGGTACGAGGCAGCAAGAGAAGTCAGGAAACTTGAAACTTTCCGGTTTCAAACAAAAATTATCGCGGTAACAGCCAATGCATTTGAAGAGGGGCGAGTTGGCATGTTGTCTGCGGGCTGTGATGATTTTGTATGCAAGCCGCTTGAAAATTCGGAGATATTCGACGTGATACACCGGCATCTCGGTGTGCGGTTTGTGTATGAAGATGCCGAATCGGACACGCTGACGGAAACCGGGGCGAAAACCGCAGCCATGATAACTGAGATGCTGACCGCGTTACCTTCTGACTTGCTGACCATACTGAAACAGGCTGCCACAGACGGGGATTCACAAAGACTGCACCAGACCATTGCCGGTATCCGGCAGCACGATGCCATGCTCGCCGAAGAACTGGCCCGGCTTACAGATGATTTTGCATTTGATACAATTCTTAACATGATTCAGAAACTTTTACAGGAGAACTAAGCGGATGAACGAACCTATTTCGGATGCCGGCATTCTGATTGTTGACGACAATACAGACAACCTGCTTGTGGAAAACGCATGGGAATCCATGGAAGGCAAGTCCTGTTCCCGGCTGCGGATGAATCAGAATAATCAAAAAAGGAGGGCAAAGCAAATGAACATACGATTCGGAACCGTTCTGTTGGGAGGTGTGTTGCTCACCATCCTGTCAGCTCAGGTAGCACATGCCCAACAGCGGGAAAAAATCCGTTTTGACAAAATCGTAGTAGGCACTTTAGTGCCGTTTGAAGGCGATGAATCGCCTAGGCGGCTAATCACGGATCAGGCAGGAAAGGAAAATATACAATGAAAAGAAAAACGTTTGTTTTAGGTGTAGTTTTAGCAAGCATGCTGATCATTTTGAGTGCATCAGCCTCACATGTTCGGGCACAGGAACCGGTTCGCTTCTCAGATGGCGATCTGAAATTCTCACACCCGTTAAACTTGAAAGCCGAAGTAACTTCTGCCTTTATGCAGGATCGGGACGGCTTCTTTTGGATAGGCACAACTTCATCCGGTTTGGTCCGATATGATGGCTATGACTTGAAATATTACACCCAAGGGCCAGATTCGATTTCAAAAAATAGTGTGCTAAAAATTGTTGAAGATGAGGACGGCATCCTGTGGATAACAACCAGCGGCGGAGGTCTTAATAAATACGACAAACAAACCGATACCTTCACCCATTATCGGCATAACCCCGATAACCCCAACAGTATCAGTAGTGATACCTTTAACATTAATACCCAAACCATCGTGACTGGTCAAGAGGGATATTTATGGTTGGGAACGGCAAGTGGACTGGATAGGTTTGACTCACAGACCGAGACCTTTACCCATTACAAGCATGACCCACATGAGCCGACCAGTTTGATTCATGATAATATCTACGCTCTGACTGAATCCCATGATGGTCTACTCTGGATTGGTACCTTTGGTGGACTGTGTAAATTAAACAAACAGACAGAGCAGTTTACCTGTTACACCCACAACCCGGATGATGACAATAGTTTGCCTGATGATTATGTCTTATCGGTGGCTGAAGACCAGAATGGGTTGATATGGCTGGGCACCGATGACCAGACCTTGAGCAGATTTGACCCACAGACAGAAACCTTTACCCGTTATACTCACGATCCAGATAATCCAGATAGTTTCCCAAAAATGAAGGTGAATGTTATCCGTGAGTTGAACTCAGGTGAACTGTTTTTGGGGTCATTACTAGCGCCAGCTGGTCTGGTGACATTTGATCCCACAACTGAACGTTTTACCATCTACAAAAATGACCCCAGTGATGATAAAACGATTAGTGTTGATGTCGTTAGGGGTATTTATGAAGATAAGACCGGGATAGTATGGATCAAAACTGTTGGCGGAGCCATAGATAAATATGATAAAAAGGCCCAGAAATTTATGGTATACCAACACAACCCTGATGATCTGAATAGTTTAAGCAGTGATATGGTGGTTCCCATCCAAGAAGACCGTGATGACCCTAACATTATGTGGATTGGCACAATCACGGGTGGGCTGAACAGATATGACCGCAGTAGCCAAACCTGGACCCATTATCAGCATGACCCCGATGATGAGACCACCATTGGGCATCCGTATGTGATAACCCTGTTTGAGGACAGTCAAGGCACCTTCTGGCTTGGTACCTTTGGCCCGTTGTGCAGGTTTGATAAAGCAGAAGGTATCTGTACCAAACAGTATCCAGAGATAG
>JAAENI010000410.1 GCA_024224595.1 Hyphomicrobiales bacterium | reverse complement strand
CGTTAGCGGTACTGGAAAGTAATATTTCCGAACAGATTGTATACCTCGAAGTGTACTCGGAGGATTGTGATATCGCGGGGGGCGAGCCCGTGTTTGCCGATGGAATTCCTGTCGGCGTGACCACCTCGGGGGGATATGGTCATGCCACCCGAAAAAGCCTGGGTTTTGCCTACATAGAGCCGAAATATGCACAGGTCGGGACACAGTTACGGGTCGAGCTACTGGGCGAGCAACGCAAAGCGGTGGTTATTGGCGACCCGGTCTGGGACCCCGAGGCGATTCGTTCAAGAGCGGACCACTAAGCCTCAAAACAGCCCCAATCAAGAGCTAAGCGGATTTGCCAGCCATCAAATTAAGCTGCGATAGAACATCGAACAGAAGATCGTACCGGTGGATTAATTGGCAACTTATGACGCAAATCATCTATGGTATCATTTTGCTCGCAGGCAATGCCACGAAGCATTGTTGTTCAACATATTTGATTCAACGTTAGAGGCCCGGCAATGAACTGTATTCACTCCACCGCTAATATCGGCGAAACGTCTTCAGATGCACCCGCAAAAGAGAGTATCGAAGTACGAACATTCACTAATGTTGACTAATTTGATGGTCAGCGATCAGTGTTAGCTGCGATCCCTTTGAATATAATATTGCTTTTAAAAAATAGAGATAAACATGATTCACAGAATATATATCGCAAAAGAACATGCCGGCGAACAACAATTAAAACAAGAAATTCAACTAGTAAAAGGAAAAGGGATAAGCGGCGATAGAAATTATAATGAATCAGAATGGAATGGGCAAAATTTGACTTTGATTGAACTTGAAGAAATTGATCGGTTCAACAAATCGTTTAATCAACATATTACCGATTCGGCTACGCGGCGTAATCTGATAACACATGGCATTCGCTTGAATCAGCTGGTGGGTAAAACTTTTACCATCAATGATGTAAAACTATTAGGTGTTGAGCTGTGTGAACCCTGCGCCTGGCTCGGTGAACAGTTGGAAAAAGACGGGTTAAGCCGCAAAGATATTGTTAAAGCACTCGTCGGTAGAGCCGGGCTTAGGGTCGATATACACTCTGATGGCAAAATTCGTGTTGGCGATGAAATTGAAAACATTGCTGATGCAAACGTT
>JAAENI010000409.1 GCA_024224595.1 Hyphomicrobiales bacterium | reverse complement strand
TTATATCCGCACTATGAATAAGCATGTTGGCACCACGATGAAGGAAATTGATTTGCTGCTCAACATCACCCCAGAAATGAATGCCCGCACCGATACCATGTTTCCGTGCCATTTTGAAAATCGACTCACATGCATCAAGAAAAATTGGGTGGTCGTATTGTTCTGGTATCGCAAGGCTGCAGGTAAGGTCATGAGGGCCAATTAAAATACCATCGAGATCAGGGACTTTGAGAATGCTTTCGAGTGCGTCAATTGCCGGCACGCTCTCAATGTTGACGATCAGTAGCCGGTTGTCTGCTGATTGCGACACGTACTCATGAAGTGGTGATTGAAGGGGCTTCCCAGCCAGTGTTTCCTCCAATATTTTCCCTTTGAGCGGTCTCTTTTTTATCGCACCCCGTAGTTGTTGGACTTGCGTGGCAGACTCGACGTACGGTGCAATCACGCCAGAGGCTCCTCCATCAATCACCATGGTTGCCATGTGAGGATCTGGTGATGGAATTCGGACAAGCGTTGGCAGGCCAATGCCATTGTATGCGTGACACATCCAGCTCAACTGAGATC
>JAAENI010000408.1 GCA_024224595.1 Hyphomicrobiales bacterium | reverse complement strand
GTTTGTCAAAACCAAACTGTACTTCCAGATCTTTGATGAATGCCGGGTCAATACCCTGGGAACCGCGATACTTTATTGAACCTTCTCCGCCGCGGCTGCTTTCAGACTGGGAAAGATCGGAATCTCCGCCAGAAATACGGTCGGTTGCCGATGAGCTCTGCCCGTTTAAATCAGCGATTATTTTTTCAATAGGACCTCCAGGAGCAAATTGTATGATGGTGAATGACAACGCCATTATTCCGAACATGGTCGGAATAATCAGAAGCAATCTGCGTAAAATATAGGCGCCCATTACTGCTTCATCCCTTGCCGCTCATTTTAGCTTTTCCTTTATCATGCCACCATAAACTCTCGACAGGAAAAGCGTAATCTGGTTTTGGCTCCTGCCAGCCAAACATATCCCACATGGCAACACGGTGATTCGCTGCATACCAATTAGGAATCCAAAACTGATAAGCGCGCAAGACCCGATCAATGCATCGCATGACAATTATCATCTCATTTCGGGTTTTGACGTCCGATAATTTGCCAATCAGTTGATCAACCACCGTCAACCGGATACCGGGCGTATTATAAGAACCTTTAATTTCACTAACCTCGGAATGAAAAAACTTACGAATTTCTTCGGCGGTCGGACTGGGAGAAAAAGAGAAGGCGGAACTGGTAACATCAAAATTGAAATCTTCAACCCGGGCCTGATATTGTGATGGATCAACAAATCGAATGGTTGTTTTAATACCCAACTGGCGAAGGTTGCTTGTCATTCCACCCAGGATCTTTTCGAAAGATTTCGAGCGATTCAAAAATTCAATGCTAAACTGTGTTCCCTCATCATCTACCAGTTTGCCATCTTTTGTCGTCCAGCCGGCCGCTTGAAAAAGACCAAATGCAGTCCGCAGGTTTTTGCGGTCATTGCCTGATCCATTGGATATAGGTTGCAACGGTGCAGTGTCAAAAACGCTATCAGGTATTTCCCCTTTCAAGGATCCTAATAATGCAATTTCCTCTGGGGCCGGCTTGCCTTCTGCCTTAAACGATGATTTTTCAAACAACGACTGTGAGCGGGTATAGGCGTCGTAAAATAGATTTTTGTTGGTCCATTCAAAATCAAAACAATGACCAATTGCCTTGCGAACACGAATATCAGAGAACCTTTTACGCCGTGTATTAATGGCCCATCCCTGCATAGATGGACGTAATTCGCCAGGAAAATACTTCTGGATTACTTTTCCAGACTTGGCTGCCGGAAAATCATACTCTGTGGCCCATACTTTTGAAGTAAACTCCTCACGCCACAAAATTGCGCCCTTCTTGAAGGCTTCGAAGGCTGCAATACGTTCAGAGTAGAATTCAATTCTCAAAGTATCAAAATGATTGAGACCCGACGCAAAGGGCAGATTGGCTGCCCAGTAGTTTTTGACCCGGTCATACTCGATATATTGACCAGCGGAGAATTTTCCGACCCGCCATTGTCCTGAACCCATAGGCGCTTCAAGATTTGAAGAATCAAATTCGCGCTTATGATAAAAAGTTTTCGAAAAAATCGGGATTGAAGACGCCAGCGCCAGAATGACGCGATCGGATTGTTTGCCGTTAAATCGCAGTTCAATTATGCGAGAACTCAGGCGATTAACCTCATCCAGATTGATCATATCCTGGGATAATTGAGGGTGGCCTTTTTCCTTGATAATATTGAATGAAAATACAACGTCATCGGCGGTGAGCATGCTGCCATCATGAAACCTTGCTTCTTCTCGCAGCTCGAATATATAGGAATTGCGATCAGCTGAAATTTCAACTGATTTTGAGACTGCGCAATAAAGTGCATCGGGTTCATCAATTGCACGTGTCATTAGTGTATCAAAACACAGTTCCATTCGCGGTGGTGCTGCACCCTTGAGCACAAAACTGTTCAGTGTATTGAAAGTTTGTGTATTCTGGTTCATGCCCCAGTTTGGGGGGCTGAAAGCAAATAAACCGCCTTTGGGCGCACCAGCATTTGCATAACCAAAATGTTCAAAATTCGCGCTGTATTTCAGCTCTCCAAATGAAGACAAACCGTGTAGTTTTTCACCTGTCGCGTTGCCGGCCAGACTGATGCCGACGGGATCGCACAATAGCAGGCTGGTGGCCCCTACAGTTTTGATGAACTGGCGTCGGGTGAATGGGAAAAGGTAGTTGGCATCGCCTGTCAATTTTGTTTTCCCAACGCATTTTCAATTTCAGCATCAATCCAGAAAGAATATATATCCACACCAACACTTGCAGGTTGGGGGTTAACAAATTGTATTTTACGCCACCATGCCAGGCGCAATTTTGGATTGTGCCATTGCGGAATAGCATAATATTGCCATTTTAAGATTCGATCCAGAGCATGGGTAAGGTGAACCAGTTCTTCACGATCACGGGCAGAAACAATTTTCTCAATCAAATCGTCGGTAACCGGATCACTGATGCCCGAATAATTGCTCGATCCAGGCGTTTTCGTGGCATTTGAGCTCCAATACTCACGTTGCTCATTTCCCGGTGACAGGGATTGAATAGTCGCTGACCCGGTGACTTCGAAATCAAAATTATCAAGCCTGTTCTTGTATTGGGCAGTATCCAGTATTCGCAAATTGGGTTGAATGCCCAACGTTCGAAGATTGTCGAAATATGGGTTGGCAATTCGTTCGTCTGTAGGATTGTTGCCGATAATTTCCAAAGTAAATTGTTCGCCGTACTTATCAAGCATTTTCCCGGCTTTAAATGTAAACCCCGCCTCCATAAACAGTTTTAGGGCTTTACGCTGTGCCGTTCTAAACGAGCCGGGCTTCGAATAGTTCGGGATAACAAACTCCTGATCAAACAATTCGTCTGGTATTTTACCTCGATAATGCTCCAGAATTTCCAACTCCCGGCCCTTAGGTATTCCTTTTGATTGCAATTCACCGCCTTCAAAGAAACTGTCGGTGCGCGTATAGGCGTTATAAAATAAATTTTTGTTCATAGTTTCGAAGTTAAATAATAATGTCAGCGCTTCCCGCACCCGGCGGTCCTGGTATTTGGCATTTCTGGTATTGATGAAATATCCTTGAAAAACTTCAGAGCCAGATTTAGGAAACTCCTTTCTTTCAATGTCGCCGCGTCTGAAAGCCGGAAAGTTGTACGATCTGGCCCAGCGTTGCGAACGGTTTTCTATTCGGTAATCTTCGATCCCGCCCTTTTTGAATCCTTCCCATGTAGCGTTTGGGTCAAGAAAATAGGTGTAATGAATCTGACCAAAATTATAGCGCCCTTTTTGCGCTGCAACTTCAGTACCCCAATAGTCTTTAACCCGCTCCCAGGTGATCGACTTGCCCATCGTAAACTTTCCAATTCGATAGGGTCCTGAGCCCAGTGGCGATTCCTTTAATGGCTGGGTGATATCGCGCGACTTTCCCTCATTGTCTTTGCTGCTCCACCAGTGTTTGGGCAAGACCGGTAAATCACCTATAATTGTTGGTAATTCCCGGTTGTTTTTCTGATCAAAAACAAAGGTGACCTCATCCTCACCGGTAATTTCCACCCGTTCAATATTCTCATAATATCGCGACCATAACGGATGTACTTTACGCAACATTTGCATTGACCATACGACATCTTCGGGAGTGATGGGTTGACCATCATGCCATTTGGCTTTGGGGTTTAGTCGGTATACTGCCCAGGAATAGTCATCAGCAAATCGAAATGCATCTGCGATCAGACCATAGGAAGTGCTGGGTTGATCCACAGACTTTGTAAACAGACTGTCATATAATAAGCCACCTTGATAATTCAAACCTGCAGCAGGTCTGCCGCGCACAACAAAGGGATTAAAACTGTCATACCCACCGACTGCCGCCTGATTAAGAGTACCGCCCTTGGGTGCATTGACATTGACATGATCATAATGGTCAAAATCAGGGCCATATTTCAGTTTTCCAAATAATGTGCTGCCATAATGCCATTCATTTTCATCGGATCTGCTTTCGCCGATTTGAATTATCATAATAAATATCAATGATAATATTTGGACAAAACAGCGGATACGGCTCATGGACAATTTACCTGAATAATTCGAATAATGTTCTGTCACATTAATGCGCACTTGGTGGTATCGCAATGGCTTAGCAATACATGTCGCACTTAAGTGAGCCCATTCGATTGTTTTTACTAGAATTTCAGTTTCGACTATAATCAGGCTACGATGAACACAAACGTTATGCCTGATCCTGATTTCGACTATATTGACAAAAAGCCGGAACTTGATCCGGCTGTTCTGCAATTTATAGAATTGAACGTCTTATTCGGCAGGCAACGGTGCCGGATTATCAGACAGGCTGCGCAGATATGCGATAATATTTGCGCGGTCTTCAGTTTTTTTCAACCCGGCAAAGCTCATTGCTGTGCCTTTGACATATTTCGTTGGTTTGTACAAAAATCCGTTCAACGCCGCATAGTCCCAACTCTTGTCGCCAGCAAATGACTTCAGAGCTGCCGAATAAGCAAATCCTTCAGTTTTGGCCATTGCACCATTGACGATATCATAGAGATTAGGACCAACTTTCTTTTTACCGCCTTTCACAAATGTATGGCAAGGCGCGCATTTTTTAGCCACCTTAACACCTGCATCAAGATCGGCATTAGCTAACAGGGACGCAATCGGGTCGTATGCGGATTCTGCCTTCTTCGTTTCTTGTGCATGGCCATCATTTTCTTCAGCCTCAATCATAAAGCCGGCCTTCTCAGGGACTTGTGAGTGAAACAGATAAACAGAAATAAAATTAGCACTCATCAGCACTAAAACGGTAACAAGAAATGCCCCTGCAATTTTGATGAGTTTGAGTGAATCCATTAGTTTGCCCTTCGCCCGGTATAAGGTGACGTAAACGATTGCCTGTGCGTTACAACCTTAGTAAGGAATGTTCAAGAATAATTTTGCTCAAGCTCTAACATGTTACGGAAAAAAAGTTGATATGCCGCAGGTAAAAAAAGCGCTAATTCTCATACCAGCCCGGATGCTATCGACAAGATTACCAGGTAAGCCCATGGCCAATATCAATGGTATACCGATGATTTGTCAGGTCTATCAGCGCGCACTGGAAGCTGACATAGGCACACCATGGGTGGCAACTGATAGTCAGGAAGTGTTGGAGACAGTAAAATCATACGGTGGAAAGGCCGTTATGACCCGTTCTGATCACAGATCTGGTTCTGATCGCATTTGGGAGGCGGTTTGTAAAATCGATCCTGATCAGCAGGCTGAATTTATTATTAATGTTCAGGGTGATTTACCGACCATTGATGGCGCCATTATTCGGCGAAGTCTTCAGCCACTAATTGATAGGAATCAGCAAGATGGCGGCGCGGATATTGCGACTTTGGCCGTGGTAATAAGTGAACAATCGGAAAAAACAAATCCAAATGTTGTCAAAATTATCGCCAAGCAGGCGGTGGATAACACAATGCGAGCCATTACATTCACCCGGGCAACGGCACCCTGGGGCGAGGGGCCAATGTATCATCATATTGGTCTTTATGCCTATCGCCGGGCTGCATTGGAGAAATTCGTTGGTCTCAAACCATCGCAACTTGAGATTCGAGAAAAATTAGAGCAATTAAGAGCGATAGAAGCGGATATGCTCATTGATGTCTCAATTGTTGACACCATGCCGCTAGGTGTTGATACCAAAGAAGATTTGGAACGGGCTCGAAGGTGGTTTCGCCAACGGCAACAATAATAATACGCATATTGAATAGGCATTGGACATAATAAATGATGAATGAACAGCGGACCGGCCGCATCGCCTTTCAGGGCGAACCGGGGGCAAATTCTGATACGGCTGCAAGAGAAAAATATCCGGAAATGGCTCCGGTTCCTTGTGACACTTTTGAAGATGTATTTAATGCTTTGAAAATTGGCACCGTTGATCTGGCGATGATTCCGATTGAAAACTCTGTTGCTGGTCGTGTCGCTGATATTCATCACCTTATGCCGCATTCAAACAGTTATATCATTGACGAGTACTTTTTACCTATTCATTTTCAGCTAATGGCCAAAAAGGGCGTTTCAATGGATTCCATTGAAACGGTTTATTCTCACGTACACGCCTTGGGACAATGCCGAAATATCATTCGCCACAACAATTGGAAAGCAATAGTCGGTGGTGATACTGCCGGGTCTGCACGTATGGTATCCGAACAGGATAATAACACTATTGCGGCGCTAGCACCTGAATTGGCTGCGCGGCTATACGACTTGGAGATACTGGCAAGAAATGTCGAGGACGAAGATCACAACACTACCCGTTTCATCGTTCTTTCCAATAATGAAATCCGAGCTGAACAAAATAGTGGTGACGTCATTACCTCTTTTATTTTCCAGGTTCGCAATATTCCCGCCGCTCTTTACAAAGCCATGGGCGGGTTTGCGACGAATGGCGTTAATATGACCAAACTGGAATCATATCAGATTGGTGGAAATTTTGTCGCCACACAGTTCTATTCTGATATTGAGGGGCACCCTGACGACAAAAATGTTCAGTTGGCTCTAGAGGAATTGCGATTTTTTTGTGAAGAATTTCGGATATTGGGGGTTTATCCTGCAAGTGTCTTTCGTTCATGAGATCAAACTTGATCAATGTTTCGGATTACCATGCCGACTTCAATTTCAGGCCGTTTCTTCCAGCCAATTTCGTAGAATAGCTGAAGCAATAGACTTAATTGGTGGTGAGCGCAGTTCGTGCGTATGACGTCTCTCCACCATTGACAGCGCTTCATCTCGCTCAAACCAACGGCAGTCTTCTAACTCATCGCTGTCAAAAGATATTTTTTCACTAAGCGCTTCACAATAAGCCCCGATCATCAATGAATGAGGAAATGGCCATGGTTGACTGGCATAATATCTGACCCGGCCAACTTTGATCCCGCTTTCTTCCATGGTTTCGCGTCGAACAGCTTGCTCAATCGTTTCACCCGGTTCGACAAATCCAGCCAGACACGAATACCAGTTTGGAGGAAAATGAGGGCTTCGGCCTAATAGGCATTTGTTGTTTTTTACAGCCAGCATGATCACTACCGGGTCTGTGCGGGGAAAAATCTGGGATTTGCACTTTGGGCAATCACGCCTCATCCCGCCAAGCTGAGCTCTGCTGGCGGCACCACATCGCCCGCAAAATTGGTTGGTTTTGTGCCAGTGTAACAGACTCAATGCCATACCAATTGCACCAGCATCTTCCTGCGGCAGTGTGCTGGAATAAAGAACAGCACGAGCATCAAGTGTTTCACAAGGCGGGGTAATGTCTTCAATTTTGATATTAAGTTGTATCGCAATCACCGGTTTTTCATTTATTTTGCCGGGCATTATGGCACTGACATAATTTGGTTCAAAATCGCCAATTTCCTTTTCTGTAAAGAATGAATTTAGCTGCCCACCAGTTTTGTCAACCAAAATGCGGTCGTTACAAACCCCAAGATAGAGTGTTTCTGCATTATCCAGTGCAGCCGACAGGCAATCAGGCGTTCTTGCTTCAGCATTTGAGGCGATTTCATTGCTTGAAAATCCTAACAGGCTGCTAGGTTCCGGTATCGGGCAGATATCGAAAAAATTATTCACGCCAATCGCTTTCTAATACCGTTCATCAGGTGCACTTGTTTTTCACGCTGATAGGGTTGTCGTTTGCCATATCCCCAAATTGGACCAGGCCAGTTTGCATCCCCGGTACTACGGCCAACAACATGAACATGGAGTTGACGCACAATATTCCCAAGAGAGCCAGTGTTGATCTTTTCACAACCGCTGATATCTGCCAGTACAGAAGAAATTAATACAGTCTCGCGCAGCAATAATATTTGATCATGATTATTCATTTGATGTATTTCTTTTGCTTCGACAATACGTGGCACCAATATCAGCCAGGGCCATCTGTTGTCATTCATCAACAATAAGTCACACAATTCCATTTTATGCAGATACAGGCAATCAGCCTGTAATCTTCGATCCAATATAAATTCTGGCACAAGTATACCCGTGATTTCGCATGGTTTCCGGAAATGATAAGGCTAACACGTTTTTATACACAATGGTTTGCAATTTTGAAGGTCGGCAATTTTGAGGCTTGCAATTTTGATCGCAATACCAGATATGTATCCTTGGAAGGCTGGTGGTGGACGTGCTCCTCGCCAACCGGGTCAGATCCG
>JAAENI010000407.1 GCA_024224595.1 Hyphomicrobiales bacterium | reverse complement strand
GGCGAGCTCGAATCGCTTAAAAAAGTCTACAATCAAAGTCGCTGCATTAATCGACAAATGGTCAAACTGGCCTTTGAATGCGCCCTGTATCCAAAACTACCGTATATCATCCGGGAACTTAAACAATTAATCCGAAAGGAGGTAGAAGATGTTTCTTAACCATTTTAATCTCAACTCACACCCGTTTACCGAAAAACCACCCATACAGTGGCTGCTTCGCGATGTGCACACCGATCAAGCCTTGGCCCGACTCAAATTCTTTCAACAACAAGGTGCCATTGCCTTGATCATCGGACAAACAGGCCTGGGAAAATCGTCCCTACTCAGACTTTTTATCCATCAACTGCCCCAAAACCGATACAACCCTGTCTATCTTCATCTCACACAATTAAATGCCAATGCCTTTCTAAGGGTTATGGTCATCAAATTCGGTGAAAAACCACAAATGGGAAAAGACCGCATGCTGTTGCAAATCCTTGAGCGCATCAATCAAAACGATAAATGCACGCTGCTTATTATCGATGAGGCCCATTTGATCGCCCCACAAACCCTTACCGATCTGAGATTGCTAATATCTTCCATCGATGAACAGATGTCTTTAAAAATCCTGCTTTGTGGCCAGGAAAAATTAAGCCAAACACTCAAACGTTCTTCCCATGCCGACTTGCTCCAGCGCATAACCCTGCAATTTGTGATGCGCTCAATGTCAAAGACACAAACACCTGCCTATATCGATTACCGCATCACCAAGGCCGGGGGCGTAGATAAAATCTTTGAGTCCGAAGCCAAAGACCTGATCCATGACTATACCGGCGGTGTGCCACGTCAGGTCAACAATGTCGCTACCGCTTGCCTGATCAATGCCGCTGCCCGTGGACTAAAAATTATAACCGAAGCATTGGTAAACGAAACAATGGCCGAATTCCAGCTGCCGTAGCAGGAGGCACAATGTCAAAACATTACACTGCAGATTTTCTTCGAATGCTGCGTAATCAAATCCCCATCAATGAGGTCATTATCGATTTATTGAACCTTGAGGTGCGTAACGACCACGAATTACTTAGGTTCCGATGCCCGTTGTGCTACAATTTTCATACGGCCACCAATCATCAAACCAACCTGGCCAGATGCTTTGACTGCAAAAAAAACTTCAATCCGATTGATTTGGTCATTACGGTGGGAAATTGCGGCTTCCTTGATGCAGTGAAAATCCTTAAAGACTGCATCAATCCAAAGTAAATAAACTCCACGACGCTGCCGGTTGCATTCTGTGCTGCTGGCAGCATTTTACAGAGTCAGCTATATTAAGCCTCCTGAAGTCAGAGAATCTGGGACGTAGCACAGAACCTTCCAAAATGCCGTTATTTTCTCCAATTCAGTGCTCTTTTTTCTTTGGCAGAGCCATTAAATAAATAAGGTTGCACAGATCGACAGAAAAGATGCACGTACATCCGAGAAGATTATTCAACGCCAACACCTTACTTTCCAATATATTATTTTATCCTTTCAATCGATAAATGGCATATGGCGTTCTGATTTCTTGTCCGTTCAGCATATCT
>JAAENI010000406.1 GCA_024224595.1 Hyphomicrobiales bacterium | reverse complement strand
TGAATTCCTATACTGACAATCTGATGCGTATAATAACGCACCGACTTGGTGCTGAGCAGAAAGAAGATTTCAGCAAAGTTGAAGAATTGACGGCTCAACAAGACCATCTGATCAAAAACATGCGCAAGTTGGCTCGAGCCTGAATTAAATTCAGGTAAACGCCAATAGTGGTCGATACCCCAGTGATGAGTTGAAACCTATATTGAACATATAGGTGTGTTAAATGGCTTTATTTTCGACCATCCCGCATCATCGACTTTGTCAAGTAATTCAGCTTCAAATCGTTTGCTGCTAAAGAACTTTTTGCTTGGTATCAGTTTCTCAAGGGGGCTCTGTATACCGGTATACCCAGCGTAGCCACCTATTGATCCATATACATATCGCATACAGGTGCGCGGAGCTCCCGGACATGTTTTGTTGCAAAAATCGACTAGAGGTTGTGGCTCCTCTGCACTAAATATTATTTCAATTGCATTTTTTACCAATTGCTTGTTGTCGCCTTGGGTATCATCTTCGTACCTATAAAATTTTGATCCTCCTACCGCAAGTAGGGTTCCCACACTAATCTCTTTACGGAAGTTCCCTTTTTGTCTTATGTGTTTTCCAGCAAGGCCAAAAAAAAGATAACTTTGAAAAGAGCCTTTTTTATAGTCTCTATCCAGTAATCCTAGTAGCATCGTTTTTTGTATCCTAGCTTCCTCATTTAGGGTGGTATTATCCGAAAATACTGCCATTCCATAAAATTGGTGGCGATACGCTGCAGGTGGCATGTGTTTATAAAGTGTGGGAAACAGATTATAATAAAATGTCTGGTTTAACAACGAATAGAAAGAATTAGCGGCTAGCCCAATTTCACCAATGCTAAGTAATTGATCGGTCGCCTTCAGACGTTTATTCGAATGATTTACATCTGTTAATACTCTCGCCAGTTCTTTTTGTTTGACAACAAAATTAAACCAGGACTTTCCGGAAAAACCGCCTTTGGCCCGGATCAGTGCATTGCGCGACTTGATATCAAGAGATTTAAGATAGGGTGAGAAATCTGATGAGCGGATATTGATCTGACCGAGTAGAAGCATTGCGTTTTCATTGCCGGATTTGGCAAGGCTGGACAGCAGAGGCAACGCGGTTTCATCGTCATAATCGAGCCAGGCTTCAATCGCTTTATTCAATTCCAAGCTTTGTTCAGATTTAGCATCTGTAATGGTGATTGCAATCACGAAACCGATAGCCATAACCAGCCCAAATTTGAATGTGTGGATTAGCAATCGTAGACCCGTGTATACTTGAATTAACATCTTCCTGATCAATCCCCGCCCAAAACAACACCTTCGCGTCGCGGATCAGCGCCACCGTGCAATATATTTGCTTTGATCACAATGCCATGCAGGCCGGAATTTAGATCGCGAATTTTTGTCTTGTAGCCCAATGCCTGTAGTTGCGGTTCAAGTTTTTCAGCGTTCGTTCCCTTTTCGATATCCAGCGTGCCAAACCGGTTGACTAGATGCGGTAGTTCAATTGCCTGCTGAATATTCATATTCCAGTCCGTCAGCGCAATAATGGTTTTTGCAACATAACCAATAATACGACTGCCACCGGGTGAACCAATGGCGGTGACAGGCTTTCCATTCTTCATGATGATAGTTGGAGACATCGAAGAACGTGGTCGTTTGCCACCTTCGACCCGGTTAGCAATCATAATGCCGTTTCGAGAAGGAAGAAATGAAAAATCAGTCAGTTCATTGTTTAATAGAAAACCACGAACCATTAATCTGGATCCAAATCCATTCTCAATCGTTGTCGTCATCGATACAACATTGCCTTCCTCATCTGCGATTGAAAAATGACTGGTAGAAGGTAATTCAAGCGAAGCATCATCAGCATAATTTAAAGCGTGCTTTTGTGGTGGAGTACCCGGTTTAACCATTTCTTTGTTAAGTGCGTTAGCATCACTTTTTATCAATTTCTGGCGCGTTGCCATATATTCTTCGTTGAGAAGGCCCATAGGCATGGAGACAAAATCACTGTCAGCCATATATCGACCACGATCAGCAAAAGCCAATCTCGAAGCATCTGAAATAATCCGCCAGCTTTGTGCATTGGCAGGTCCCAGTTTTGATAAATCATGAGGTTCCACCAGTTTGAGAATTTGGCCAACAGTCAGTGCACCGGAGGAGGGTGGTCCCATCCCACATACATCAAACCCGCGATAATTGGCACAAACAGGTGGCCGTTCTTTGATTTCATAGGCGGCCAGATCTTCCAGAGAAAGCAAGCCTGGATTATCAGGAGCATTGCGCACGGTATCGACTATATCCCTCGCAATCGCCCCGGTATAGAAAGCTTTGGAGCCGTGTTCAGCAATTGCGGAGAGTGTTTCAGCATAAGCCTTGTTCTTGATTATCGTTCCCGGGTATAGCGGGACACCTTCTTCGCTAAGGAAATAATTGCGGGTCGTTTCAAAGCGATACAGCGATTCAGCCGATCGAGTGATCAGGGCATTGAGGCGCGGCGAAACCACAAAGCCTTTGTTAGCCAATTGGATTGCCGGCTCAAACAGTTTCTTCCATGGTAGCTTGCCATGTTTTTTGTGGGCTGTTTCCAGTAGTTTGACAGTCCCAGGCGTACCAACTGACCGGCCGCCAACCACAGCATCAAAAAAATTCATTCGCTTGCCATCAGGCTGAAGAACTACGCCGTCGGCCAGGTCAGAGTACCCAACAGCGAAGTCGGTCGTGACCTTGCCGCTGGTGTCGAAGCTCGTGTCGAGATCGCCAGGCGACCCAGCG